>CAZANF010000006.1:0-24135 GCA_964486425.1 uncultured Spirochaeta sp.
GTGGCTGTATTAGTAATCTGTATTTCTGCACTGTATATTGAGTTTGTTGAAGGGTCAATTGCTTTTTTTCTGATAATGCTGTTATAGGGGTATAAAAACCCCCCGGGTAATCCTACCAAAAACCGGGGGTGGGGGATTCGTATCCCGCCGAGGAAACAATGAACTGTAACCGCATTGTACACCGGTTTAATAGATATTGACAGCAAAAGGTAAACTGTTTTAATGATTTCTTTTTCGAAACCGCCGCCGGTATTCGGAAAAGATACTCCGCCAGCTGATTTCTGACGGAACAGGATCGGGTCCGCCTTCGTACAGCCCGCCGACGCATCTGCCGACGCGCAGTACGGCAATCGCGGTTCCAGCCAGTATCCCATGCTGCAGAATTGCCTTCTGTGCGTAGCTGGAACAGGTAGGCGAGTAGATGCAGGAGGGCGGGAGCCAGGGGCTTACGACCAGCTGATAAAAGCGGATTGGAATAACCCATAGCATGCGGAGGAATTTCTGCAGTCGGGACAGAAAATTATCTTGCATAGGACTCCAGCAGATCCGTCACGAACAGGATTGTTTTTTTCAGCGAGGGCAGATTCAGCTGCTCATCCGGGCTGTGCGGAAACTGTATGGTTGGCCCAATGGAGATCATTTCCATTCCCGGAATCTTGGCCCCTATAATGCCGCATTCAAGCCCGGCATGAATGGTCTCTACAACCGGATCCTTGCCGAATCGTTCGTGATATACTCTGCGGGCATGCTGCAGAAGTTCCGAGGAAAAATCCGGTTCCCAGGGCGGGTAGCTGTTCGGGTTTTTCACATCGGCGCCCAGTAGTTCCGTTACTGCACGGATACGATCGGTGATGCCGGTCAGTCCCGATACTACCGAGCTGCGCTGACTGCATAATAGTTTAATGTGGTCGGCATGTGTACGAATGGTAGCCAGATTGCAGGATGTCTCTACCAGACCCTCGATACTGCCTGAGTATTTCTCGACCCCATGCGGATAGGCCAGAAGGGCACATTGTACTTTCCTCTGGCTTTCGGGCTGCATTGCGGGCCGGGAAGCCGCTTCTTCCAGGGTTCTGCGGATATGCTCAGGGGCTTGATCCCATGGAAGCAGTGACATTTCAATACCGGATTCAACCGGTTGATATTCCTTGCGAAGTTTTTCCTGCAGTCCGGAGAGCATCGTGCCGGCAGCTTGGTAGCCCTGCGTAATCTGCAGTAAGGCGGCTGCATCACGCGGGATCGCATTGTGTGCATTTCCCCCGTGAACCGCAATGAGCTGGAAACTGTTCTCGTTTCGGCTCATTTCCTGCAGGGCGCGTCCCAGGAGACGAAGGGCGTTGCCCCGGATTTCTCCAATCTCGACACCGGAGTGTCCGCCTTGCAGTCCGCCGATCTGCAGTAAATACAGTTCGCCGTCGGTATCCCCGGTCGACCTGTCCCGGCGCGCAATCGGCAGGGTAATGTCGCTGTCCACACCTCCGGCGCAGCCGATAGTAATAACCCCCTCATCCTCGCTGTCCAGGTTGATCAGGATCTTGCCGGAAAGCAGGGCTGCATCCAGATTTACCGCACCGGTAAGCCCTGTTTCTTCCTCTACGGTCAGGCAAATCTCCAGCGGGGGGTGCTAGACGGTCGGGGATTCCGCTACGGCCAGGGCAATCGCAATGGCGATGCCGTTATCCGCCCCCAGGGTAGTTCCATCGGCTGTCATCCACTCACCGTTCGTCATCACCGGGATCGGATCGGTATCAAACCGGTGATTACTCTCGGGGTGCTTTTCACATACCATATCCATGTGTCCCTGAAGAACCAGGGTCGGTGAGTTCTCCATTCCAGGAGAAGCCGGAACATAGATGAACAGGTTCCCGAAGTCGTCGACCGCAGTCTTCCACGATTGCTCCCCGGACCATTCCATGAGCCACCGTCGAATGGCATCCTCATGTTTGGAGGCGCGAGGGATACGGGTAATCTGCGAGAAAATGCCGAGTACGCGGGTGTACAGGGATTCGTAATTATTGGTTTGAGTATGCTGCATAGGTGGTAATTGTAGCAGGATAGATCTCCGATGGGTAGACCGGTTTCCAGAGCGACAGGAGAATGATGCTGTACATGTTGGTGAAAAAAATGCCCCGGAGACGATTCGAACGTCCGACCTAGTGCTTAGGAGGCACTCGCTCTATCCTGCTGAGCTACCGGAGCGGTTACTGGTAGACTACCAAGATGCATCCTGGTTGTCAAATCGTCGGCATGCAATTGACACGCTTCTGCAAGCTTCGTAATGTGAGACTATGAACCTGGTAGAATTGCTCACACCGGATCGAGTCTGTCTCAATCTTCCCGGAACCAACAAGCGCGAAGTCATTAATGCATTGATGGATATTGCCTATGCAACCGGAAAGGTCTCGAACCGTGAAACGGCATTGCAGAGCGTGCTTCAGCGGGAGTCCCGAATGTCGACCGGAATGGAGTTTGGTGTCGCCATCCCGCATGGCAAGACGGATGTCGTCGATGAGCTGCTGGCCTTTCTGGCGTTAAAACCGGAAGGCGTGGATTTTGACGCCCTTGACGGCAGTCGGTCCTATATTTTCCTCTTTACCCTGAGCCCGCTGAATCGCAAGGGGCCGCATGTGCAGTTCCTTACCGATGTAAGCCGGCTGCTTACGAGCGAGGATCTGCGCTCGAGGTTAATTGCTTCACAGACCTCCGAAGATGCTGTACGTATACTGCTGAGCGGCATACCCCGCTGATTGTACAGCTGCCGAAATCTGCTGCTATTCATAGGTGCAGACGCGGTTGCGGCCTGCCTCCTTGGCCTGGTACATCGCCGAGTCGGCACGCTCCAGTATTTCGTTTGGTTCGGCTCCTCCGGATGGAATATCAGCAATCCCGATGGATACGGTTATCCTGATCTCCCCGAATGGTTCATGGTGATATGGGCTTGCCTCCACCGTCCGACGCAGCGTATCCAGCCGCTTTTTTGCTTCGGCAGCATGAACTCCCGGCATAACCAGTACAAACTCTTCCCCGCCGAAACGGAATATCAAATCGCTGCGTCTGAGTGTGGTCCTGAGCAGGTCCGCCAGCAGCAGCAGGATTCCATCCCCGACACGGTGTCCATAGGTGTCGTTGACGCTCTTGAAATGATCGATATCCAGCATGGCAATGCTCAGCGGGTAGCTGGATCTCTGTGCCAGCGCAAATTCACGCTCGATGGCCCCCGACCAGAACCGGCGGTTATACAGATCGGTCAGCTCATCACGAATAGTCTGTTCCCGCAGCTGCGCCTGCAGCAGGTTGACCTCGGAGAGCCGGCTCCTGGTTTCTTCGACTGCTTGTTCAAGCTGCTGCTGGTCCTGTATATGTCCGGTTATATCCCTGAAGATAACTGCATAGACAGAGTGTTTGATGCGGCGCATGTAGGCAATACCGGCCTCCAGCCAGCGCAGATGTTCCGAGTCATCAAACTCGAAGGTGTGGGAGATATGATCATCCTTCATGCTGCTGATTAGCTCCCCCCAGTTCGGAAGCACAGCCTGGATTTGCGCGGGCGGACCGATAATTGATCCGAACATTGTACTGAAATTCCGGTTGGAATCGATAATAACCCCGGAGGGCAGACAGGTTGCTATGGGATCACGCAGATTTTCCACCAGCCAGCTGCGGGCCACGGGCACAACGCCACTGGTTCCGTAGGCATTAAAGGCGATGTGTATTCCGACTGCGGTTATGATCAAGCCGAGAGGGGTATAGTCTATTCCGGAGGTGGTATCCACCCGGATGAGGTACAGGATATTCGTAATGACAGGAATCGACCCGAACAGCAGAATTATGACGGACTGTGCGCGAACTTCCCCGGAGCGACGGAATACCCCGTACAGCAGGAAGCTCGTACAGAAGGCAAGCAGCAGGTACATGTAGCCGATATGTACCGGATACCAGGGGCCGGGGGAGAAGCCGGCCAGGCCATTGGCGGTTATGTGCATATTCCGCCACATCAGGGTGTGCCATGGATTGGTGAGGGTGATGCCTGTGGTAATCGCCGGAATGATGCACAAAATCGCCCAAATCCAGGCAGGTATGCGGTTGGTGCCGGAGCTCAGTCCGTAGCAGATGGACAGCAGGCTCAGTACGCTTACCTGGATCCCGGGATAGGCAATTGAGGTCCACAGAAATGAGCCCTCTGCGGTAGGGGTAATGATTTCAAAGCCCTGAAATATTGTCCACCATGACAGCGCGAATCCGAATATAGCCAGATTGGTTGAGAAGAGTGAGGGACGGCGCAGAATGGCAGATGCGGCGATATAGCTGCTTATTAATGCTCCGGTCCCATGGGTTGCAGCCAAAAAAAGCAGTGTCGTGCTCATATATTATATAGTAACCAGCTGGAACGGATGCAGCAATTTTTCATATTGCAAATAATTGATTTCATGTGCAGATAATGTGCCTGGCGGCAATGTCGGAACGGTGTATGACCCCCTTTGAAACAAGAAATGAAAGGAAGATATCCAGAATGATCGGATCAATCTTTGCTTGTTCCTGTGCAAATGTCGTGATCAGCGTATGTATGGCATCCACGGGGCGAAGCGGAGCCCGATAGCGGCGGTTGGGATCGGTAAGGGAGTCATATATATCCACTATTTCCAGCATTTTTGCAGGAAAGAATGCGGATGCCTGCAGTCCGGGGATGTGCTGGACATCGTATGACATGACGAACGGAAATGCGGGTTCGCCCCGGTCGGGGGATTTTTCACGGTGCTGCTGGAGGATGTGCTGATGGATGCCGTAGCCGTCCCGGGCACCGTAATACTCGTGGTGAAGCCCGGTGATCATGGTTACGGTATCCGAATAGTGGGTTTTATTTTTCAGTGCGGAAAAGCCGATCTCCACATGACGGGTGACCTTCTCGCGGTCATAGCCCTCTTCTCCCTCATGGTATTCGATATCCTGCACCTTGCCGATGTCATGGACCAGAAACCCCGTGGCATATTGATTGATTTCTGCAGCATACAGCGCGCGCATGCCGCCGAGGAAAACCCGCTCCAGGGTGACATAGTCGCGGTGCAGGCCGGTCAGCAGGGGATAGTAAAAGGATTTGTAGAACTCGGCAAACCGCACGCGGATCTTGCTGATAAGGTCCGAGGTAAGTACCTGACGGTTGTAGTACAGCAGGAACGAGAATCCCAGCAGAAATACCCTGGTCATGTGCTGTATAACCATCCCGTTGGACTTGCGGGCTACTTGATCAATCAGTTCCTGATGACACAGATCTCCATCCACTAACAGGGAGGTTGCATCTATGAGTTCATTGGTTGCTTCAACGATTTCGGAGGTATACTGCTTTGCTTCATGGTTGCTCAGCTTCAAGGCTTCAAGAATGGTGCTCCTGTTGCTTATGGCTCCATCGGTGCCGGCTTCAATTAATGCTGTCTGGGTCTCTGCCGGATCGTGCTGCTGGAACTGTGCAATACGGCTCAGTTTGCTTGTGTGCTCACGAATGAGCGATACCCGCTCATGGGGTTTCATGTTCCGGATTCTGGTATAGGCAGAGCCGAAATTGGTGGCAGGAGCAGCAGGTTCGGCGGGTGCTTCCGGGTGCGCGGGGCTTTGCAGGGTCTCCCGGGAGGTTTCCTGTGCGGAATCCTGTGCCGGCTGTTTCTGACGGGTGCGATTTTCTGCGGCTGGGGGATGTACCGATGCAAGCTGGTTCAGGAGCGAGGCGGCGCGGTCTTCATCGACAAGGTATTCATATTGGGAATGGGAGCTTCGGTAGAATGTGTGATTGTTCAAATACAGCGATCTGACGGGGACCGTACGTTCCTTGCCGGTGTGAAGGTGTCGCGCGGTTACCGTAGCGCCGGAAGCAACCATGAGTTTCAGGATTCGAGCATCACGACTGATGAGAGTTTTTAAATGAATCATTTACCATTCCTAATTAAATACAGTTTGGAGGATTTCGGCTGAGAGTGCAAGAGAATTCAGTGATTTAGTGGGTTGGCGAGAGCCACTGTGCGCAGTACCTTTTACTCAGGAGACAGGTATGTATTGTGCAGGTGAACTGGAGCAGGCAGCTGAAAAATCCAGTCTGATATGTCTGGCATGCGAGCACCGCTGTTCTATCGCGCCGGGAAAGACCGGTTTCTGCCGCGTTCGCGGAAACCAGGAGGGCAGGCTCTATACCCGGATGTATGGCCGTCCTTCGGCCTTGAATATGGATCCCATCGAAAAGAAGCCGCTGTATCATGTGCTCCCCGGCAGCGAGGTATTATCCACCGGTACACTTGGCTGCAACATGATCTGCAAGTGGTGCCAGAACTGTACGATTGCCGCCCCGGCCGGCAGCTTCATTGAACGCCACGAACAGAAACCGGTGATGTCGCCGGATTCATTGACGGATTATGCTGTTCAGCAGCAGGCTTCGGGGATTGCGTTTACATACAATGAACCTACGGTATGGATTGAGTATGCGCATGATTCAGCACTGCGGGCGAGAGAGAAGAACCTGATTACCGTATGGGTGTCCAATGGATATCTGACCCCGGATGCCTGGCGCTACATATCCCCGCAGCTTACCGCTGCCAATATTGATTTGAAGGCCTTTCGTGATGATACCCACCGCCGTTTTACCGGAACCCGTCTGCAGCCGGTGCTGGATTCGATATCCTACCTGCACGATCAAACCGATATCTGGCTGGAGGTTACCATGCTGATTATTCCGGAGGTGAATGATGACCCGGACGAGATCCGTGCCGCGTGCCGGTTTCTCTCGTCCGTGTCGCCCGATATCCCGCTGCATTTTTCCGCCTTTTTCCCTGCGCATCGCATGCGCGATCATATGCCGACGAGGAAGCAGACCCTTGTTGATGCACGGAATATCGCACGTGAGGAGGGTATGCGCTTTGTGTATCTGGGTAATACAGACGATTCTGCCGACATTATCTGTCCGGACTGCGGGAGCAGGGCCTTGATTCGAGGACGCAGGGGGTGGAGCGGGCCAACCGGGGCTTTTTCCGGGACCTGTCCGGGATGCGGCAGACAGATTCCCGGAATCTGGCGGACAGATAGTTCGGCTTACACCGATACGAAGGGAGGTCGGAGATGATGTCTTCCGGGATCCGTGAACCGGCGGTTGCGGGAAGGTTCTATCCCGCCGATCAGCAGGAGCTTGCCCGAACCGTGTCCGGCATGCTTGCTGAAGCAGACAAGGACCTCCGGGATCGGGGACTGTCCCCTTCTCAATGGGGACAGTCCCCGAATGCCTCGCATGGGTCTTGCCGCGGAGTAATCGCACCGCATGCGGGATATGCTTTCAGCGGTCCGACAGCGGCGCTGTCGTTTGCTGCTGCGAGAGCAGCATGGACCGGTCGTACCCCTTCCCGGGCTGTCCTGCTGGGCCCTGCTCACTATGTTGCGTGCCGGCAGCTGACCGCGCCGAATGCACAATTTTTTGCAACCCCGGTCGGCCGTCATCCCGTCGATGTCGAGGCTGTGCAGTATCTGGCTGCAGACGGAAGGGTTTCACTGAGTGATGCCGCGCATCAGCCGGAACACTCTCTGGAGGTTATGCTGCCCTTTGTCCACGCGGTGTGGAGCGAGCTTCCGGTATTGCCGCTTCTGTGCGGCGGCTCCGGGGTTCAGGAGGCAGCAGAGATCCTCGACGAGGTACTGCAGACGGATGACATACTGATTATCAGCAGTGATCTGAGTCATTTTTATCCCCCGGAGACAGCGGAGCGACTGGATGTCGGGCTGCTGCAGTCCTGGGAGCGCAGGGATCCGGACGGCGTCCTGGCAGGCGAAGCCTGCGGCAAGGTGCCGATTCTGGTCTCAATGGAGCTGGCGCTGCGGCATAACTGGCAGCCGCAGCTGCTTGGGTATACGCATTCCGGTGCAATGCAAGGCGGCCGCGAAAGCGTAGTAGGGTATGGATCGGGTATCTACACCCAGTCATGAGGTACGTATGCATGATAGAGAACGGATTGGAGATTCAATTACCAGCAGTGAAGCGGAACTTTTGCTGCAGATTGCCTGGGCTGCAGTAGAGTCTGCGGTTATTACGAGTCCCGGCGGAAGGATTCCCCCGGGTTTTTGGGAGACATGGGAGCCCATGGTCCGGCAGGAGCCGCGTTTGCTGGAATGGGGCGCATCATTTGCAACAATAACCGATGCGAATGATGCCCTGCGGGGCTGTACGGGAAGTCTGTATGCCCTGAAGCCTCTGTGGCACGATGTTGCGAAAAATGCGGCCGGGTCGGCGGTACTGGATTCCCGCTTTCCGCCGGTGCGGAGGGAAGAGCTTCCGGGTCTGCGGTTGGGATTGTCGCTGCTGGGATCTGCCGAAGAGCTGGTATACCAGGATGCCGACGAACTGATCTCCCGGCTCCGTCCGGGGATCGACGGGGTAATTCTTACCCTGCGCGGGCGCCGGGCAACCTTCCTGCCCCAGGTTTGGCGGCAGCTTCCGCGGCCTGAACTGTTTTTGAGCAGACTCTGTCAGAAGGCAGGGCTTTTCTCCTCTGCCTGGCGCGATGAGCATCCCGAGATCTCGGTGTACGAGGTTCGTTCTGTCGGACCGGTTACACGCTATGCGAGGTAATTACATCAATCCCGGTGTCCTTTACATTTTCTGCAACCACTGATCCGATCGGAAGCGGAGCCGACAGGGTCATGGAGTGCAGCTCCTGCAGCAGGGGGTTGATGTGTTCCACCGGCAGCGCGGCAGTCGTCCGTACGGCTACCCGAACCAGCAGTGGAGATCCCTGCACGCGGCAGGTTGTGGTGAGTATCCGCTTCGGGGCGAACCACTCTTCGTTGGCGTAAATCTCGCCTCGCCGGCATTGGTTGCCCTGCACCGACAGGGAATCCCCCTCTGCAGACACTGTGAGACGGCAGCCGATAGGGCAGGAAATGCAGATCATCCTTCGTTTTCGACTCATTGCAGACGAACCTCCAGCGCAGAATCCCGGCGAATTTTGTCCGGTTCAAGCTTGAGCTTTTTCATGTCGATTTCAATCATCTCCGAGGGTTGAACATGAGGCTTTTTGTATTCCTGGAGCACCGACCCGTCCATGATCACCTGAACTACGGCATTGTTTTTGACAATCATCGGGCGGAAGTAGAGAATGCCGGGTTTATCCGGAAGGTACGCCCCCGGTACGACATAGCGGATATTTGCACCGGGTTTGATTCTGACCTGATTTTCCGGCTGGTAGCCCTGCAGGTATTCAGCCGCATGCATGCCGGTGCGGCGAGATTCGGCGGACACAAAATCCACCAGATCATGTACATGCAGGACATTCCCGCAGCAGAATACCCCCGGTACGGTAGTCATCATCCGGCCGTCCACAGCCGGTCCGTTGGTGGGAGGGTTTATCTCCGCACCAATCCTTCGGGCGAGTTCATGTGACGGAATAAGCCCGACCGACAGCAGCAGGGTGTCGCAGTCTATCGGGAAGGTTTCGCTCTTTGCGGGGCGTCCGGATTCCAGCGGGGTGATGTCTACACCCTCCAGCCGGTGCTTTCCGTGTATTCTGGAGACTACATGGCTGAGGTACAGCGGTATCCCGAAGTCGTTCAGGCATTGCGAGATGTTGCGGGTAAGTCCGGACGGGTAGGGCTGAATCTCTACCACGGCATGCACCTTGCAGCCCGACCACGTCATGCGCCGTGCCATTATCAGACCGATGTCCCCCGATCCGACGATAACAATGTCCTTGCCGGGGAGATACCCCTCCAGATTGACCATTCGCTGTGCCAGTCCGGCAGTGTAAACCCCGGCAGGTCGTGTGCCTGGAATCCGGATTGCCCCGCGATTGCGCTCACGGCACCCGGCTGCCAGCACAACCGCCGCTGCGGTAATCTGAAACATCCCCTGCTGCGGAGAAACGCAAACCGCGGTCCGGGCGCCGGCCTCATCGCCGGCTTCCGCAAGGTCTATTACTGTGGTATCGCAGAGAATATCTATCTTTTGCTGCCTTACCTGCTCTTCCCATCGCTCGGCATACTCGGGCCCGGTAAGCTCCGTTTTGAACTCATGCAGTCCGAATCCGTTGTGGATGCACTGCAGCAGAATTCCTCCCAGCAGGGGATCGCGCTCAACCAGAATCACCGACAGACCCTTCCGGGCAATCTCGCTTGCGGCTGCCATTCCCGCCGCACCTCCGCCGATCACGAGGGCATCATACCTGAGGTTATTCATCGGCATTTCCTTTTTTTTGAGTGCTGCCGTCCGGTTCGACATCCATATCGTCGACGGCCCTGCCGGCAGCCCCGACATTCTCCCCCGGTACGGAATCACCGGTGAGTTCGCCGACAAATATCTCGCTGCCGGGGCCCTGCTTGCTCACGGTGGTATAGGGAATTCCGGCATGCTGCTCGATCAGCTGAATTATCCGGTGGGTGCAGAATCCCCCCTGGCACCGTCCCATACCGGCGCGGGAATAGAACTTGACCCCGTCCAGGGTGGTGTGCCCCTTGCGGATTGCGGCGGTAATCTCAGCCTCGGATACCGTTTCGCAGCGGCAGACCACCCTGCAGTAGGCCGGGTCGCGGGCGATGAGTTCCTCGGCGGCATAGGTATCTGCATCGCGCAGCCGGGGTGTTTTTTCCAGGCAGGGATCGTACTGCTGCTTCTCGGTCAGGCGGCAGCCGGCGGTTTTCAGCTTGTCCTTCACATATTCGCCGATTGCTGGCGATGCAGTGAGACCGGGGGACTGGATCCCCGCCACCTGAATAACATGCGGGGCCCGGGCACTCACATCAATATAAAAATCTCCGTCCGCAAGCGCGGGACGCAGCCCGGCGAATCCGGTAATTATGTCTGCGCCCGAGATCGACGGTACCAGGCGCCGGGCGCTGTCGATTATCTGCTCGAGTTTATCGGCGGTGGTGGCTGTATCCTCCCTGTCTTCAATCTCGTCGGCAGTCGGGCCGATAAGCACCGTGCCTTCTACAGTAGGAATTACCAGCATGCCCTTGGAGATCTGTGTCGGCACCGGAAACAGAACACGGCGCGGGGCGGATGCTGTCCAGCGGTCAAGCAGGAGATACTCCCCCTTGCGCGGGATAATCGTGAACTCCTCGGCATTGAGGATGCGGGATACCCGGTCGGCGTATACTCCGGCGGCGTTAATCACATAGCGGGCGGTAATGCGTCCGCCGTTTCCTGAATAGAGGTGATAGCCAGTCTCTGATTCAGTTACCGCTCCCGCCGGCAGGGTGGTTTGTTCGGCCCGCACAACCTCGAAGCCGGTCACGACCTGCACCCCGTTTTTCTGCGCCGATTCCACCAGGGCAAATCCGAAGCGGTAGGGCTCGATTATTCCGCCGCCGGGGGCATGGAGCCCGCCGACTACATCCGGGTGGATCTTCGGTTCAAGCTCCTGCATCCTGTCGCGGGAGCACATCTCAATCCCGATTGCCCCGTTATCCACCCCTTGCTGGTACAGGTATTCGATGTGCTTCAGCTGCTCTTCCTGCATTGCCGCTACCAGTATGCCGCAGCGCTGAAACGGAAAATCAAGTTCCCGCTGGAGATGATCAAACATCAGGTTGCCGCGAATCTCCAGCCGGGTTTTCAGGTATTTGGCATTATGATGAAACCCGCCGTGGATAATACCGCTGTTGGCCTTGGAGGTACCGAAGCAGACATCTGCAGATTTTTCGATTAACACAGTATCCAGTTGATACCTCGAGAGTTCCCTGGCGATAGCTGCGCCGCTGACACCGGCTCCGATTACCGCTGCATCGACGGTCAGAGGGTTGTCGGGGCCTATCTGCAGATACATAGCGACTCCTTCCCGGCCTCCGGCCGTGAATTATTCCGGTTCAAACCAGCCTCGGGAACGATCGACTGCACGCTGCCAGCCGCTGTAATAGCGCTCACGCTGTTCAGGGTCCATGCTCGGTTCAAAAACCCTGTCTATCTCCGTATGCTCCTGAATCTCCTGCAGATCCTCCCAGAAGCCGACAGCCAGTCCGGCCAGGAACGCCGCACCCCTGGCTGTGGTCTCGATTATGCGCGGCCGGATAACCGGCACATCCAGGATATCAGCCTGAAACTGCATGATGAAGTTGTTTGCACAGGCCCCTCCGTCTACCTTCAGTTCGCGCATCTCGATGCCGCTGTCCTCGGCCATGCATCCGGCAACATCACGCACCTGGTACGCCAGGCTTTCCAGCGTGGCCCGGATGATATGGTTCATGTTTGTGCCCCGGGTCATACCAACAATGGTTCCGCGGGCATACATGTCCCAATACGGGGCGCCGAGACCGGCAAAGGCAGGGATCATGTAGACCCCGCCGTTGTCCTCCACCTTGCCGGCGAAGTATTCGCTGTCGGCGGCATCGTTGATTACCTTCATCTCGTCACGCAGCCACTGCACGGCGGCGCCGGTAATAAAGATGCTTCCTTCCAGGGCATACTCTATCCCCTTTTCCGTCCCCCAGGCGATAGTTGAAATGAGTCCGGTTTTTGAGGTGATCGGTTCGCTGCCGGTATTCATGAGGATGAAGGAACCCGTTCCGTAGGTATTCTTCGCCATACCCTTTTGAAAACACCCCTGACCGAACAGAGCCGCCTGCTGATCCCCTGCGACCCCGGCAATCGGAATTTCAGCCGCTCCGAAGGTTCGCACGTCGGTCTTTCCGAATACATGGCTGGAGGGATACACCTCGGGCAGCATGGCTTGCGGGATCTCGAGGGCCTCCAGCATGGTCTTGTCCCATTCGAGGGTATGAATGTTATACAGCATGGTTCGGGAGGCGTTGGTGTAGTCGGTTGCATGCACCTTGCCCCTGGTCAAGTTCCATATCAGCCAGCTGTCGACGGTGCCGAACAGAATCTCGCCTCTCTCGGCGCGGCTGCGCAGCGAGGGGTCGTTATTCAGGATCCAGGCGATTTTTGTGCCGCTGAAGTAGGAGTCAATCACCAGCCCGGTGGTTTCCCGGATATGGTCGGCATAGCCTTCCTTGCTCAATCGCTCGCAGATGTCGGCGGTTCGCTTGTCCTGCCAGACAATTGCGTTATAGACCGGCTTGCCGGAGGACTTGTCCCACACCACTGCTGTTTCCCGCTGATTGGTTATGCCGATGCCGGCGATTTGATCCGGACGAACCCCGAATCGCTCCAGGACATGTCTGGCAACTCCGCTCTGGGTAGCCCAAATCTCCATGGGGTCATGCTCAACCCAGCCGGATTTGGGATAGATCTGCGTAAATTCCTGCTGGGCGGTTCCGGCCATGTTGCCGTCATGATCAAACAGAATCGCGCGGGAACTCGTCGTCCCTGCATCAAACGATAGTATGTAGGACGTATCCATGTATCCCCCTTTGTATGTAATGCTAATCCCCGGTGCCGGATACTGCAACACTGAATAGTTATAAAAAGGCTGCGCGAGTCATTGCCCGCGCAGCCTTGATTTCTGTTTATTTGCATGTGTGAGGCTGTCGCCGCACCTTATTGATAGCTCCAGTCTTACTGATAGCTCTGGATTTCTTCCCATAGCTCCGGATTCTGCTGTGCAACCGCAACGATGGCATTAAATGTCTCCACATCAAGACCTTCATTCTCGACAGCAGTAATCATTTCTTCCTGGGTACTTTGTTCTGCTTCTACAAGCTCTTCAAAGACTCCCTGGAACCGGTCGCTTTCACTGGAGGATACATCTTCCGGCAGCTCACCCTGGGTTTGGGTGTAATGAGAATGCAGTTCGTAGAATCGCTCGGAGTCCATGCCTGAATCCTCAATTATTACGTTGAAGTCTTCCTGCATACCTGTCTGAATTTCTTCAATCGCAACCAGGGCGGAAGCAAAGGATTCAATTTCTTCATCTGAAAAATCAGCTTCCTGTTCCGGCTGCTGTTGCTGTGCGGGAAGCTCCTGGGCTGCCAGAGGGGCTGCGAACAGCAGAGCCAGTAAACCGAGGGAGACCAGAACGATTCCTGTCTTTTTTGTTATCTTGTGCATAGTGCGCTCCTTTATTAACCAGGCTAATTCCATTAGGCTGGTAGTTGATTATGTTTGTTAATGTAGAGGGTACACGACCAGAGTGTTTCCGCACCATGTCAAGATCGTGCAAAAAAAACCCGGTATATGCATGTTTATGTGCAGGGGCCGTACTGTTGTGGCTTATGTTCGGCAGTGTGAATGTATCGGCGAACAGTCTGCCTGATTTATCTTCGGCTGATGCCATGCCGGAAAAGGTCGAAGGGAATGTCGCGAGGATTGCGGAGTATTCCTCTGATGCAGGCAGACCGATCGAGGAGCTCTGGTTCAACACGGAAGGACAGCTGTATCGCAAGGAGACCCATCAGCCCGGTTCAATAACCCTGATTACCCGTTACCGCTATACCCCTGCCGGCGAGCTTATTGAATGGTATCAGACAGGAGTGGATAATCAGCGTTTGTGGAGTTATCAGCATGAATACGATTCGACCGGACGCCTTCATCGGGTAATTGCCCATGGCCACGATGGGGCTGCTGAATATATAGAGGAGTATACCTACGCTGATGAGAATCAGCATGAGATGGTGCGGTATGATGCGCTTGGAATTCCGCAGTGGGTACGCAAGGTTCGTCGAAGCGGTGATCTGCTCGAATGGGAGCTGCTGCAGCCCAATGGTGGAGTATTTTCTCAAGGTGCTCAAGTCTATGAGAACGGGTTGCTGCGTTCAGAAGAGGTCCGTGATGGTACGCAGGCCATTATCGAGCGGATTGAATACGACTATGACGAGTCCGGACGAATACTTCACCAGCGTACATACGATGCTGCTCAGCTGGTTCAGCGGCGCTCATATGCCTATATGAACAGCTTTCTCGAATTTTCGCGGACCATTGAACCCCAGCAGTCCGGTCGCATGATACAGCATGAAATAGTGAATAAGGATCAGGCCGGTAACTGGACGAACAAGGTGCATACGGTGATGTTTGAACAGGATGGCGAGGTGGAAGTGGTTTCATCCGAGACGCGGCGGCGACGTATCGAATACCGGGAGTAGAAAATGGCGGTAATATTATTTGTCGAGGATAATCAGCATATCAGAGAGGCTGCGGGAGAGTTCCTCCGGCTGGACAACCATACGGTTATAGAGATGGACAGCGGTGAAGGGGTAATTGACGCAGTGCGCGCTGGAGGAATCGATCTGGTTATCCTGGATGTAATGCTGCCGAAGGCCAGCGGGTTCACCTTGGCCAGGGAGATTCGGGGGTTTTCTGCGATACCCATAATCTTTCTTACTGCGAAGGACCAGGAATCGGACCGGATCGTCGGTTTTGAGCTGGGGGCGGATGATTATATCGTAAAGCCGTTCTCTTCCAAGGAGCTGGTGCTGCGGGTAAAGGCCCTGCTGCGTCGGCTGGGAAAACAGTCGGCATCGAGCGGCAAATGTCGGGTGTTCCGGCTTGAGAATCAAACCATGGAGATTGATGAAGCCGCACATATCGTTCGGCTCAACGGTACTGATCTTGAGCTTACCTCGACCGAGTGGGAAATCCTGCTGCAGGTAGCCCGTCGGCCCGGACAGGTTTTCTCCAGGGAATCCCTGCTGCAGGCCTGCCTGGGATACAGTTCCGAAGGGATTACCCGCACCGTCGATACCCATATCGGTAATCTGCGGAACAAATTGGGGGATACCAACTGGATCGACACGGTACGCGGGTACGGCTACCGCTTCTCCGGAGAGCCTCTGTGAAAACACAGATCTCTGTGTTCGGGTATACCTTGCGCCTGGTGCTGCTGTCGGTATTGATTGTGGCGGCGGTATTCGCAGGCATTATGTACATGGCTCTGCAGCGTTCGATCAACGACTGGAATACCCTGCGGAATCAGAACCTGCAGACAACCATTGCTGCAACCATCGTCCAGAATTATCGTGTAGAGGGCAGTCTCAGCCCGCACCTGTTGCAGCAGGTCCTGCGGCCTATACTGAGTCCGACCATGTTTGTGCTGGTGGCTGATGCAGAGCGGAACCCGTTGTACGCCTTTGCAGGCGGGAATCGCATTCCGATTGAGCCGGACAGCAGTATGGATTCTCTTCTGGATGATTTGACTGGGGTTTTCGCGTTGCCGAATGTGCTGATCGACGGAAATGAAATCTTCGGGTATGTGGCTGCAGGAACACTTGGATTTGCATCGGACCCCCTGAATCAGCGCTTTCTGCGGAACCTGGGGATGTTCTTGCTTATGGGACTTGGCCTTGCCATAGGAGCCGGGCTGCTTTCGGCATATGTTCTTTCCCGTATGCTGTCTTCTCACACCCAGCGGATTTCGGGATTCCTGGCACGGATTTCCGGAGGTGAACGGGATATTCCATTGCCGATGGAGAGAGTGCAGGATTTCCAGGAGATTCTCGAGTCCGTACAGAACCTGCAGCAGCGGCTGAAACGGGAAGAGGAGCTGCGGCGGCGCTGGGCACGTGATGTGGCGCACGATTTACGCACCCCGATTACCGCCCTGAAAACCCAGTTTGAGGCAATGCAGCAGGGGGTTATTTCGCCCGGGCCGGAGCGAATAGCCTCGCTGGAGCAGGAGGTAGTGCGGATTGATCAGCTGGTTACCGACCTGCGCGCCCTGAACAGCATGGAGGAACCGCAGACCGCGCTGCAGTTTACCAGCGTAAATGCAGCCGCTTTTCTGCAGGAATGTATTGCCTCGGTGAGGGGCTTTGCAGACAAGCAGCAGTTCCGGGTTTCCTGCGAGCTGGATATGATAACGGCAGATGAGCATCTGCTGCACCGGGCGGTAACCAACATCCTGCAAAATGCGGTTCAGCATGGTACGGATCATGCCCCGGTAACCGTGCAACTGTCTGCAGGTGCTGTTCCGGATACCGCTGTTCTGCGGGTGAGAAACCAGGGAGGGGTTCCGGCGGAGGATATTCCGAATGTGTTTGAGCGTCTTTACAGGGGTGAGGCTTCGCGCACAACCCCGGGAAGCGGACTAGGGCTTTCTATTGCCCGCGCCATTATCAGGCAGCATGGTGGAGAAATATCACTGGATTCGGATGGCATCGTAACCGAGGTGACTCTCAGTTTACCTCAAGGAAAAAGAAGAGGCGCCGGCCGGATTCGAACCGGCGAATAAAGGTTTTGCAGACCCTTCCCTTAACCACTTGGGTACGGCGCCATGTCCGGTAACTATACTGAAAACCGGCGGCAATGTAAAGCGTGTGATTCCTGCCCGGCGGCCTTGGCATACCCTGTCCGGTATGGCACACTTGTGTGAATGTATGATTCAGCGGGAGGGTTTAGAGCATGCAGTCACGAGAATATCAGCAGCGAATAATAGCAATAACACAGAAACACCTGCAGCAGGTAGCCGAGGAAACCCGGCAGGCATTTGCAGAGGCATGTCCCCCGTCGGTGCCAGGGCTGCAGATTTATGATGAACTGCAGGCCCTGTACGGGCTGGATGCAGTCCATCGCCTGACGGTTTTCTTTATCTCGCTGTTCTCCGGCGAAACCGATACCGGCGGGATTACGGTGACGCAGGAAGAGTACGATGCCCTCGGCTGGCTCATTACCAGTTTCGGAAAGGAACTGCCGAACGGTGTGGAGCTGAAGCAGCTCCACGATGCACTGGGGAAGGCCGGCGGCTGACCGGGGCGGCAGGCAAACCTGGCTGCAGGTTGACGGGCACACCGGGGCGGCCGGCAGCCGGCTGACAAACTCCCGGCTGCCCTCAAATGCCCTGCTATTCCCCGATCCTGCCGGACAGGATAAGGTCGACGGCGTTCGCCGGATCGGCCTCACGGTTCAGGATTTTATACACCCCGGAGCATACCGGCAGTTTGAGGCCGCGCTGCTGAATAATGGTCCATGCGGCGCGGGCGGCAACTGCGCCCTCGGGAAGGTAGCCCAGCCCGGTAATATCGTTAATCAGGGCATCGATATTCGCATATGGTGCCAGCTTGTCTTCCAGAATTATTTCCCGGCCGAAGCGCCGGTTGCGCCCGTATTGACTTCGGCAGGTTACATCCAGGTCGCCGACCCCGGCTATGCTGGTAAAGGTCTCCGGGTGGGTGGATCCCAGGGCCATGCCGATGGTCTGAATTTCGTTCAATCCCGCCGCCAGCAGCAGCGACTCGGTGTTGTCGCCGACAATTCCGCCTTCGCCCTCATTGAGTGCATCCAGAATTCCAAACGCAATAGCCACTACGTTCTTCATTGCGCCGCATACCTGAACCCCGGTGATATCCAGCGACGAGAAGACCTTCAGGGTGGGGGAATTCAGCAGGTTGCGGAATTTTATGCTCTTCTTGGGATTGGCGCTGGCACTGATTAATCCCGTCAGCTTCCCCTGTGCCACCTCTTCGGCATGGCTTGGTCCGGAGATGTAGGTAAGATTTCCCTTGTAGATCCCCGGCAGATAGTCCTCGAGGGTGTCGACAATCAGACGGGTACCCCGTTCCGTGGTGATAAACCCCTTGGTCAGTATGCCGATACTGGCGCGCCCTTCGGCAATCGACGGGATGCTGATAATGGAGCGTATCGTGCGCAGCGTAAACAGCGACGGGGTAGCGATGATAAGGAAATCCTTGTCGGCTGCGACGGAGGACAAGTCCGTATCGGCGCGTACGCTGTCCGGCAGGGTGAAGCCCGGAAGGTACCGGCTGTTGGTGTGCTCCGTGTTTATGGATTCTGCGACATCCTGTTCGAAAGCCCAGATGGTAACCGGGAATCCCTTGTCGCCGAGTATCTTTGCAATTGCCGTGCCCCAGGCTCCGGCGCCGATTATTCCTACGGTGGTGTTCTGTTTACTCATAATTTACTCCTCACTGCTGCAACTGAGCAGTACCTTCGGCGGTACTGAGTTCAGTGAATTGATCTATATATTGTCCGATAAGGGCAAGTCCGTCATCCCAGAAATCCCGGGTCTCTATTGAAAAGCCTGCCTGCCGGGTTACATCGGTGGTGCTCATGCGCCCGGTAGCCCGCAGCAGTTCGCGGTATCTTGCCGGAAAGCCGGCCGGATCCTGGCGGTACTGCTGAAACAGTCCGAGACCGAACAGTAATCCGAATGCATAGGGGAAGTTATAATACGAGAGCGAGGGAATATAATAGTGCCCTTTTACCGCCCACATGTAGGAGTGCAGGGTCTGCGGGTCAATCCCGTCCCCGTAGCTGCGGACCTGAGCCTCGTGCATTAATTCACACAGCTCACCGGCACTGAGCTCTCCCTCGCTGCGGCGGGCAAACAGCTGTCGCTCGAAATAATACCGGGAGCGGATGTCGATGATCATCTGGGTGGTTTCCTGCAGAAAATGTTCCAGCAGCGGCAGCTGCTCCTCCCGGGGGGTACTGGAAACCCGGGCGTTAAAAATCATTGTTTCACAGAATATACTCGCGGTTTCAGCCAGGGTCATCGGATACTCGGTTAGCACCGGGGGATAATCCCGCAGCAGCGAGCTGTGGTAGGCATGTCCCAGCTCATGGGCAATAGTTGAGACATCGCTGAAGGATCCCTCGAAGTTGCAGAGAATGCGGCTGGCTGATTTTCCCGGCAGATCGATGCAGTAGGCCCCGCCTACCTTGCCTGCACGGGGTTTGGCATCTATCCAGTGATTGTCGAAGGCCATCCCGGCGAATGACCCGAGATCGGGACTGAAGCTGCTGAACTCGGTCTGGATAAACCGGCGGGCCTCCTCGAAACTCCACCGCCGACTCGTATCCTGTATCGGTGCGAAGAGATCATAGAACGCCAGCTGCTCGAGTCCCAGCAGGCGTGCCTTGGTCTTCAGGTAGCCGTGGAACTGGGGGCGCCGGTTCTCCATGGCGGACACCAGCGCATCCAGGGCTTCGGGAGAAATGCGGGATTGCTGCAGGGCCGGTTCCAGCGGATCCTTGTATCCGCGCCGACGGGCAAGGGTAATCTCGCAGCCCTTCACCCCGTTCAGGGCAGCCGCCAGGGGCGTTTCCATGGATTTCCAGGCAGCCGTCTCGGTTTCAAAGGCGCGCCGGCGAATGCTGCGGCTGGTATTATGCGCCATGTTGCGCAGCTGCACTACCGTTCTGGTTTCGCCGGTTGCCGCATCCCATTCGGCTGTCAGGGTCGAGCTGATCTGCTCCTGCAGACGGCTCCAAGCCTCTGCCCCGCTGCGCTGCAGATCTGCAGCAAGCCCTTCTTCTGCGGGGCTCATCTGAAACTCCTGGAGACGGAGCTGTTCCTCGATAAAGAAGCGGTATTGTTCGAGGGAGACAGCCTCCTTATACAGCGCGGGCAGCCTGTCCTTCAGGTCCGCCAGGGTGTTGCGGAAGCGTACACAGGCATCCTGGAACGGCAGCGCTTCCTGTTCAATCCGGTTCAGCAGCTTCATATGCTCGGCTGTGTCGGCTGCGGTGCTGAACAGGCAGTAGGCATAGGACTGCAGGGTTTCCAGCAGGGTGCCGGCCCGGTTTATCAGTTCGATCATTACCGGAAGCCGATCGGCGCACTCCCGTCGGTTGAGTTCCCCGTCATCGACCATCTCCCGAAGCTCCTGGACGATGCTGCGATAGCTGTGCAGATCGGAGGCAAATTCGGGTCCATCCGGGGAGGGATAGATGGTGGTCATGTCCCAGCGCGGCGGGGCTGAATTACCAGTACCAGTGTTCGATTTCGTCGTCATAGCTGAATATCTCCTCGGGCTGGAAAAAGCGCGTGATTTCCTCGGCTGCGGTCTCCGGGGAGTCCGATGAATGAATAATATTCTTCCTGGTCAGCAGGGCATAATCGCCGCGGATGGTTCCGGGAGGAGCGGTTTCGGACTCGGTGGGTCCGCACAGGGCTCGCAGGGCCTCGATAGCGTTATACCCCTCCAGTACCAATGCCAGCATGGGGCCGGATGTCATGTAGTCTTCCAGCGCAGGAAAAAAGCTGCGCTCCCGCAGATGAGAGTAGTGGGTGCGGCATAGATCCTGGTCCATGCGCATCATTTTGCAGGCGACGGTTCTCAGTCCCTTGCGTTCCAGCCGGGACAGTATCTCGCCCACCTGCCGCCGCTGCAGCAGGCCGGGTTTAATCATACAGAAGGTTTGTTCTATGCTCATACTGTCATTGTCACGAAAACGCGGCGGGCAATCAAGCTAAAACACCCTGGCATCCACATCGGCATCCTGCTGATCGCCTTCAATGCGAATAAACACCCGGTTCGGCAGGCAGATAAGCCATTCTCCGGCGCTGTCGATCCAGCCGTCGCGCACGCAAATCTGCTGAGGCCCCGGATCCTCGGTAACCCGCACGCTCCGGTCCTGAATTACCACGATTGTGCGCCCCAGCGGACCCTCGAACTCAAGCTCGCGGTCCTCATCCAGGGAATACAGCAGCGACCGCCCCTCGGCCTGGATCGCCACTGTGGAGGACTCCCCGTAATGGGCCTGCGCCAGCACGGTGGCTCCTGCCGACAAGGCGATCGCCAGCAGCAGGGCTGCCCAGTCGAACAGCCGCATCTCGCGAATCGTTTCCTTGATGATGCGTCGTATGAATCTCCACATCGGCTATGTGTCTGCCCGGCTGCTGTTCTTCGGCTGTCTCCGGGGAGGGTTGAAGCCTGCTTTCTCCAGGTCGAGCCGCAAATGCTCCAGCCACTGGGCCGATCCGCTGGGTGGTGCGGTACACAGACTTATGCCGACAAGCAGCACGGTACTCAAGCCCAGCCCCCATACCGGCGGCCAGATCCCGAAGGGGTACCAGCCGCTAATATACATCGCCGCGGTCATTATACCGGCGGTTATCATGGAGAACAGCGAAGCAGTAGCGGTTACCCGCTTCCAGTAGAATACCGCAATAATCGTCGGCGCCATCACCAGCAGGCCTCCGCTGGACATGCTGGACATCACCGTAATCAGGCCCGGCCGCAGGGCTGCAAAGACAACCCCGGCTATCAGCAGGAGCACCATGCCGATCTTGCCGAATACCTGCTCCTGCTGCTCATCAATCTCCGGCTTGAACACCCGTATGACATCCCGGGACAGCAGTGAGCTCAGGGTGAGGATCAGGGATCCCAGTGTGCTGGTAGCCGCCGCGAAAATCCCGATAAAGATAATAAGCGCAACCCCCATCGGCACCTGGCGCAGCAGGGTCGGCATAGCCGCATCCGGATTCTCCAGCCCGGGGAACAGCGCCGCTGCCTGGTACCCGAACAGCACCGAGATGATGGTGTAAACAGCCCCGAATACGGAGAAATACATGATCATGCGGCGCAGGCTGTGCGGCGAATCCGGTACATACATCCGCTGTGAAACCTGCGGGTTGGTCAGCGCAAAAAAGGCCCATGGAAGGGTGAGTCCGATAAAGAAGTTCGGATCCCAGGTGAGCTTCAGAAGCTCGGCATGCCCGGTTTCAATGGTCTGGATAAACGCAACCGGAGAACCGAAATACTGGAACGAGATATAGGCAAGCGCGGCTATGCTGGTAACCAGCATAGTGATTGCCTGCACGGCATCAGTCCATGCCACCGACCGCATGCCCGCCCATAGCGCGACTATACCGGCGATTGCCGCCATAACGATAACCCCGGCCATGTAGGGAACATCCCCGCCGGACAAACCCTCAACCAGAAACCCGGCGCCCATCATCTGTACTGCGGAATAGGGTATGAGCATAACGAAGGAGATAATCGCCGCGGTAAGGGCAACCCCCTTGTGCTGCAGACGATGAGCCAGCAGTTCAGGCGGGGTAAGGTGATCGAACCGCTTGCCGACCAGAAAAAAGCGCGGCCCGAAGATAACCAGCAGCAGTACGGTACAGATGAGATATGTCATCTCGAATCCGTAGGCGCCGACCCCGCTGTTATAGGTAAGCCCGACCAGACCGACCAGCATGAATGCGCTGTAGGTGGTAGCCGCATAGGTCATGCCGGAGACAAACCCCTTGATCCTGCGGCCGCCGATAAAAAACTCGGATGACCCTTTGCCTAATCCCCGTCCCGCCTTTGCTGCAATTACAATAGTAAGGACGGTCCATCCCGCCATCGCACCCCAGATTACCCACTGATTCATACGGCTGCCTCGCTGTCGGATTCCTCATAGCGCTGGATCCAGTGACGGGTAACAAACCACGCCCATACCAGAACACCAGCTGTTAATACGGTCCAAAAAAGAAAGGATGCGGTAAAACTGCCGTGGTCCGCCAGCAGCAGGTAGGGCACCAGCACATTAGCAGCTAATATGGCAATCCAGGAGCTGATTTTCAGGAACCTTTTCAAAACGATGCCTCCAGAAACGTATGGATAGGTAGAATATAATGGTAATTATGAGTTGTTTGTAGGGGGTATGGGTATTGAGTAAGAAAGGCCTCCCCGGGATACTGTCGCCATGCAGGGATTTGACGAGCCGATGTCGCAATCGGTACAGCGCTATGTGAAGCAAGTCGGAAAAGGAATCAATTACTACAATCTTGTCGAGGGCGGGGACCGCGTCCTGCTGGGTATCTCCGGCGGCAAGGATTCGCTCTCGATGGCATACGCCCTTGCCTCCCGCCGCAAATGGCTGCCGGTCCGGTATGACCTGCAGGCGGTCATGGTGCAGTGGCGCGAACACCCCATCCCCGAAGCCGAGCTGTCCCGGCTCGACGCCTTCTTCGAGTCCATAGAGGTCCCCTTTCGGCGGATACCGATGACCATGCGCCCGCCATCCTTCAAGGGAAAGTTCAACTGCTATCTCTGTGCCCGTAATCGCAAGCGCGTGCTGTTTGACCTGGCCCGCGAAGAGAACTGGAACAAAATAGCCTTCGGTCATCACATGGACGACATCGTCGAAACCATCCTCATGAACATGGTGGTCCAGGGACGCTTCGCCACCATGAACCCGGATCAGGAGTTCTTCGACGGTGCGGTGCGGGTTATCCGCCCCCTGTGTCAGGTCCGCGAATCCATGGTCCGGCGCGCAGCCGGAGTACTCGACCTGCCGATTGTCTCCATCGACTGCCCCTTAAAGGAAGTCAACCTCCGCAAGGACGTGAAGCGCATCGTCGGTGAACTCTCTGACGTGCATCGCTATGCCCGGGAGAATATTATCCGCTCCCTCTCTCATATAGACCCGGAATATCTCCCCTCCGGGATTGCCCAATCTTGACATGACGCCGTGCTCCCGGTAAGGTAGATCGAAATGCCGGCGTGGCGGAATTGGTAGACGCAGCAGACTCAAAATCTGCCGCCCGCAAG
>CAZANF010000007.1:0-1891 GCA_964486425.1 uncultured Spirochaeta sp.
GAATCAGCCTGGAACTCAGGGTTCAGGATGATCACCGGGAACCCCCCGTACTAAGTGCCCCAAAGGATGTACTGCTCCTGCCGGGGCGAACCGCCATGGGCCCGTTTTTCGGCGAGATGGATCTGATGATTCGCCAGGAGCCCTTTCATAGCCTCCTGGCGGATGACTCCTGGAGCAACCTGCCGGGCAGGATCCAGTGGATGGATTTCAACTTTCCGCGACGGGCATATCTGGCTGCCGGCGGAGACCGCTGGACCCTGCAGATCGGCCGTGACCGGCTCCGGTGGGGAACCTCCCGCTCGGGGTCGCTCACCTTCAGCGGGCACCCGGAGTATCTGGAGTTCATTCGCCTGAGTACCTTCTTCCGGCACTTCAGCTATTCAGGGGTGTTTCTCCGCCTCGAGCCGTATGTAAAGAGCGCAAGTGAATTGCCCGCAGACGGGCCCTATGTTCCTCCGTATTATTTATCCACCGGTCAAAATCCGCAAGAGCACTACCGGATATGGCGAAAATCAGTTGTAAGTCATCGCTTTACCTTTGCCCCGCATGACAAGCTGCGTTTCTCGCTGATGGAGTCCACCGGGATCGGCGGGTACACCCCCGATCTGCGGATGTTCAATCCCTTTATGATTCTGCATAATCACTACGACTTCAGCCTGATGTCGTTTGCTACCTCCGCCGAGCTTACGATAGCACCCGTGCGCGGGGTGGAGCTGTACGGGCAGTGGTACATGAACGATTTTATTCTGGCCGAGGAGCGGGATGCCGGTGCAGAGGAGCCGAATGCAATGGCATGGCTCGCCGGGTTCCACTGGCAGCAGCCGCTGGGGACCCCGGTGCTGACATTCGGCGGGGAGTTTTACTACGGCGATCCGTATGTGTATATCCGCGAATCAATTTTACGCAGCTTTACCTACCGGCACCGGGTCCATTCCAATTATGACGGCAGCGGAGGAACTACCCTGGGAAATATCGCCTGGGAGGACGGCTTTCTGGGCTCTCCTTTCGGGAACGATTCGATTGCCTGGCTGGGATTTGCCGGCCTGCAGCTGCCCCCGCTGGGCTCCCTGGAGATCGAGTTCCTGCGCCTGCATGACGGCCCGCTGGGGCCGGCAGACATCCTGACACCCGGGCAGGAGGCCGTCGCTCAGAGCACCCCCACCGGCACCCCGGAATACACCTCGCAGCTCACTGCGGCCGCAGAGGTTTCCAGCCGGGGAATCCCCCGGCTGCATACCCTGCTGGAGTCCGGCCGCATCGGCAGCTGGTCGCGAGGCCTGGAGCTGACCGCCGGAATCACCGGGCGGCTGCGATGGGTGGATAATCCGGGGCATGTGCCGGGCGAAAAGGTGTTTCGCAGCGGATTCGGCATGAGCCTGGGTGTGCGCTGGCAGCGGTAGCCCCGCCCGGATCTGCCGGCAGCGGTAGCCCCGCCCTGTTCAGCCGATAGCGATAGCCGTGCCCTGTTCAGCCGATAGCGATAGCCGTGCCGGATCTGCCGGCAGCGACAGCCACGCCCGGTTCAGCGGTAGCGACAGCCGCGCCGGAATTGGTCGGCAGCGACAGCCCCGCCCAGTTCAGCGGTAGCGACAGCCGCGCCGGAATCGGTCGGCGATCCGCACCGGCTATCCTGGTTATGCGGTACGCTTTATGCTATATTGCGGCTATGCACCTGAAATCAACCGAGAACGGTTTTTACTGTGTGATACTTGTCCTCTGCGGGTTGGTTCTGGTTCCCGCGGTTATGGCAGATCCCGCCGCCGGCGCTCCAGAGCTCGCGCACGCCGACACATCTGTTGCCGCTCCCGAGGGCGCCACCGCCGACACACCCGAGGGCGCGCACGCCGACACATCTGTTGCCGCTCCCGAGGGCGCCACCGCCGACACACCC
>CAZANF010000007.1:1991-22496 GCA_964486425.1 uncultured Spirochaeta sp.
GAGGGCGCCCCCACCGGCACTCCCGAGTCTGCCCCGACTGCTGTCTCCCCGTTAAGCTGGGAAGACTGGCAGCGCACCCTGTATGCTGAAATGCTTACCGAGGTAACCGCCGGCACCCTGCTCCCGGATGTAGTCAATCCGGCGCCGAACACCCCGTTCACCGAGTTTCGCGGGATTGTGGGCAGCGATCCGGAGCACGACGGGCTGTCCTTTATTATGGATATCTCGTTTCTGAACAACGGTCGCTACGGGGCCAGCCACGGCGATAATTTTTATCGCGGGTTCCACTTTCAGCTGAACGAGGGCGGGCTGGGCTACCGTACCGGCGGTTTGACCGCCCGCGCGGGGCGGTTCACCCATAGCGATGCCCTGGATTCGCCCTATGCACTCTTTATTAACGGCCTGTCGCGGGCGGCTTTTCTCTATGAAATATCCTGGGACGCCGGATTCTTCTCTGCCGAAACCCGGGCGATCGAGCTGAACCGCAACAGCGAGCTGGGGTACCCGGACCGCGGTGCGACCTATCAGAAATTCGCGCTGCATTTCGGCAACTGGGATATCGGGTATCAGGATGCAATCGTGAGCGTGGGGATGCATGAGACCTGGGTCGGGAATCAGCCGCTGGATGAGTGGCAGGCGGAACAAGAGCAGGCGGAACACCCCGAAGATGACCCGCCGCAGGATGAACTATGGCGGCGCCCGCCGCGCGGCGACGGAACCGGGCCGTATTTTGTGCCGGAGTATTTTTTCAGCCCGATTCCCTCGTTCCTGCTGCAGTATGTGCTGGGGTCCGGCGAACGGCCGTGGGTTATGCGCAAGAATCACTCCAGTATTATGGGGCTGTATACCCGCTATACCGGCGAGGGCTGGGAGCTGCAGGCGCAGTGGCTGGTGGACGACATCAATTTTAACCGATTCATTGCCCCGGACAGCTATCAGAACCCGGATAAAATGGGGTGGATGCTGGGCGGTCGCGTGCAGACCCCGTACGGCCGCTTCGGGCTGTGGCATGGCGGTGCTACCCGTTACACCTTCCAGCCGTACGGATCCGGTTCGAGTTCGGCCGGAGCGCTGAACCGCATGTACGGCTACACCTATTATCCCGCGGTGGAGTATCCCCGCGGAGGGGGCCTGCAGGCAATCCCGAACCGCGAAAACAATATAGGGCTGTACCTCGGCGAAAACAGTGCCGGATTCCGTCTGGACTGGGATCACAGCCTGCAGCTGAAGTCACTGGTGCCGTCGGCACTCGATCTCCGTGCCGGACTGGAGTTCACCCTTACCGGCAGTCAGAGCCCGGCCAACCCGTGGGGCCAATACACCTCCTGGCAGCAGCACCATCGTGCAGGCACACGTTACCTTGACGACCCTGGGCTGGCGAAAGGATTTATCGGTCGGCTTGGTGCCACATGGAGTCCCTCCGCCGGTGCTGCAGGCGGCTTCGGTGTGCCGGCAGGCGCGCAGCGCCCGGGCGGCCGTGGATGGGGAGGTGTGAGTCTGGAGGCTGATATGAGCTTTGGCGGCTATATGAATGTGCTGAAGCTCGACAATCCCCGCACGGAGCTTGATAATCCCGGAAATGCGATACGGATATGGTATCCTTCGGGGGACAATCTTGGATTTTTCCGTATATGTTTGGGGATCAGATACGGGATCGGCGGTTTACGGGATTAAAATAGTAGTATATTCTTTTTATATTACAAGCGGAGGTAACAGATGAAACAACCGACAAGGATTGTGGTCCTCGGCGGCGGTTACGGCGGCGTCGAAGCAGCAAAAAAGCTGTACAAGAAGTTCAAAAAGAAGAAAGATATTGAGATAACCCTTATTGACAAGAATCAATATCATACCCTGATGACGGAGCTGCATGAGGTAGCCGGTTCACGTACGGAACCGGATGCAGTGGAAGTCAGTTTTGCAAAGATTTTTGCCGGCACAAATGTACGTGTTGTAAGTGATTATATAACCAGTGTAGATTTCGAGACCAAGAAGCTGCAGAGTGCGTCTGCCAGCTATGAATATGACTATTTAGTCCTGGGAACCGGCGGCGAGCCCGAGTTCTTCGGTATTCCCGGTGTACAGGAACACAGCCATACCCTGTGGTCGCTTGAGGATGCAATCCGCATCAAGGAACGAGTGGAAAACCGTTTTCGTGAGGCTGCCCGGGAGGCTGATCCTGCCAAACGCAGCCGCATGCTTACCTTTGCTATTGCCGGGGCCGGATTTACCGGTGTGGAGCTGGCCGGGGAACTGGCCGAGCGCCGGGAAACCCTGTGCCGCGACTACCATATCGATCCCCGTGAAGTACGGATACTCATTATAGAGGCGATGGATCGAATCCTGCCGAGCTATCCCGACAAGCCGACCCAAAAAGCCAGGCGCTACATGGACAAGATTGGTATTGAGTGCATGCTGAACTCTCCGATTGTCGGTGCCGAAAGCGGGGTTGTAAATCTGGCCGACGGAACCAGGGTTGAGACCGATACCTTTATCTGGACAGCCGGTATTCAGGGATCCGAGTTCACCGCACGTATCAATCTTACCAAGGGCAAGCACTCCAAGGATGAGTGCAGCTATGCATCTGCAGAGGGGATTCACGGCATGGCCGGCTGCCGCTTCGACGAGGACGAGCGTTATATCGTTGGTGAACGCGGCCGTATTCTGGTAAACGAGCATATGGAGTCGGTTGATTACAAGGATGTATACCTTGTCGGCGATATGATCTGGTTTCTGGAAGGAGATCATGTAGTACCGCAGATTGTTGAAACCGCGCTGCAGACCGCAGAAGTAGCTGTAGAAAATTTGATCTCCAGCATTGAAGGCGGCGAAAAGAAGACTTTCAAGTCCAACTACCATGGAAATATGGTAAGCATCGGCGGAAAATACGGTGTTGCGCATGTAATGGGTGTTTCGATGTGGGGCTTCCCCGCAATGGCCATGAAGCATCTGGTGAACCTGCACTATCTGTTCGGCCTGGCCGGCTTCAATGCGGTGTGGAACTACCTGCAGCATGAATTCTTCCAGATCCGTGAATCACGATCTATCATGCGCGGTCATCTGGCAGCCAAGATCCCGACCTACTGGGCGCTCCCGCTGCGTATCTTTCTCGGCTACAAGTGGATGAATGAGGGGATAAACAAGATCCTTTCCGGCTGGCTCGATCCTGGTGTCGGCGGAGGAATTTTCGACCCCGATCCGGCGCAGATATTTCTGCCCGGTGTCGATTTACTGCCGGCCGATGCGGAGAGTGCGGCAACCCCGGAAGGAAACGGCGGGGATGCAACTGATTACGGCGAAGCGATTCTGGATGAAGCTATCGGTGCGTACACCTGGTTTGCCGAAACGGTTCTCAGTATCCACCCGAGTGTGGCATTTCTGGCGCAGGCCGGGGTTGTAATCGCCCAGATTGTAATCGGTGCATTGCTCATCCTCGGACTCTTTACCGTGCCTGCGGCGCTTGTTTCGATTGCCCTGGGTATTATGTTTATCGTATCCGGATGGGGTAATGTTGAGTTGTGGTGGTACCTGGCTGCCTCAATACTTATGCTGGGCGGCGCCGGTAAAGGCTTTGGTCTGGATCACTGGGTCATGCAGTGGATCAAACGCGGCTGGAACGGTACGAAGATTGCCAAGAAAACCTATTTGTACTTCGGTGAGCCGCGCTTGTAAGGCGGCTTTCCTATTCGAGGAAATATGCACAATTTCTGGAGCGAGGATCCTGCCATTGCGCAGGATCTTCGCCGTACTCATGCAATAATGGGCGAGCTGATTGTAGGCGATACTACTCAGCTCGCTTCAGGTGTCCGATCTCTACTGGATAATCAGGGAAAAATGATACGTCCTGCGCTGGTGCTGATAGCGGCGCGGTTCGGCTCGCCCGCTGATGACCCGGCGCGTGGTGTGCGCGGGCATATGCGGGACATCCGGCGGCAGATGAAGGACAAATTGAGGAACGGCAGGACATCCATCGGGACTCGCGGGGGCAAGCGGCGCGGGGAGAGCAAAGAGCTTCCCGACAGACTGTATCGACTGGCGGCGGCTATTGAGCTGCTGCATATTGCGACCCTGGTACATGATGATATCATTGATGAAGCCGAAATGCGACGGGGGCATCCTGCTTTGCATATCGAGCTGGGCGCCCGTCAGGCGGTGCTGATTGGGGATCTGCTTTTTGCATCCAGTTTTGAAACCCTTATTCGGGACGGCAGCCTGAGCACAATCCGCGGTGCCGGGGGTGCGATCCGCAACCTGAGCCGGGGCGCGATCAGCGAGGTCGAGGATCACCGGATTCCGACGCGGCGGAGATATCTTCAGCGTATCTATGGAAAAACGGCGGTACTGTTTATGACGGCACTGCAGATCGGGGCTGCAGAGTCTGATGTTCCGGCGGCTGTTGCTTCCGTGCTGCAGCGAGTCGGGTACAATCTCGGTATGGGGTTCCAGATTATCGATGATATTCTTGATTTAACCGGTGATCCCGAGAAGCTCGGCAAACCGCGCGATACCGATTTGCTGGAAGGGGTCTATACCCTGCCGCTGGTATATGCCGCACGATCAAATACCAGCGAAGCACAGGAACTGAACCATCTCATCAACTCCGCTGCTGCCTCTGAAACAGCAAGACAGCCGCTTTTCTCTCCCCGGCAGCGCGACCGGATACGGATGATCGCCATAGAAACCGGCGGGGTCCGTGCTGCCCAGGCGGATGCAATGCGGTATACCGAACGGGCCTTGCGCGAGATCTCTCGTCTTCCGGAAATGCCGGAACGTGAACTTCTGCGCCGGCTGGTCGAACGCCTGCTGGAGCGTGATTACTGATTCCTGTCCAGGCCGATCAGGTAAATTTCAAAAGATTCCTTTCGGCAGGCCTTGGGCTTGAACATACGGGCGGAGCGGTATTGTTCACGGGCCATTCGCAGCAGATTCTGCTCCTCGCCCCCCTGGAAAAGCTTGATAACCAGGTTTCCGCCCGGCTTTACCAGAGTCTGTGACAAGTAGATAAGGTGCTCGGCCATGCGAGCCGAGGCACTGGTATCCACGGTGCGGTTTCCCGTGGTCGACGGGGCCGCATCGCTGAGCAGTGCATCGTACGGACCGTAATCGGCAAGCTGTTGCTGGATCTCCATAGCATACATATCCCCAAGAATGACCGTGTGCTGCTCATCCGGACCGTGGTATTTCATCTCCTGGATGTCCATCGAGACCAGATCCACGTGTGAACCCAGGCTGCGGATTATATATTGAGACCAGCTGCCGGGGGCGGCGCCGATGTCGACATAGCGCCCGCCGCGATTCAGTATGCGGAATTTTGTATTAATCTCCTCCAGTTTGTACACCGACCGGGCGAGATAGCCCTGTGCCCGGGCTCGTTCACTGTAGTGATCCGGTTTGCTGCGTTTGCTGCTCTTCTGTGCCATGCTGCATGGTAGCTCTTGCCGCACTCTCTTGCAAGATAGATTGACGATTCACCATTGGCAAAGTAAGCTATACAAGTGATTAATGAACGAATAAAACATCCTTTTCCATACCGACAATGGAATGCTGTAGCAGGGATTATCGGAATAAACATCCTGGTGTATTTTTTCACCATGATGGCACCGCAGCTGGTGCGCCTGTTTGCCATGAATCCATATCGGACCCTCTATAACGGCATGCTATGGCAGCCGTTTACCTATATGTTTGTACACGGAGGCACTTCACATATCCTCTTTAATATGCTGGTTCTGTTTGTTTTCGGGCAGTATCTGGAACGCGCCATGGGCAGCATCGAGTTTCTGGTGATGTATCTGGGGATCGGGCTGCTGGCCGGATTATTCTCCCTGTGGTTCTATGTGTTTAACGATGCCATGATGGTGCATCTGGTTGGGGCATCAGGGGCAATCTACGGAGCAATACTCATTTTTGCGGTGCTCAATCCGCATGCTATGCTCTATATTATGGGCATAATCCCGATCTCCGCGAGAATGCTCGTGCTGCTGTATACCGCCTTGAACCTGGTCAATCAGTTCTACGGTGCCTCAAATGTCGCTCATATGACCCATCTGGCAGGTTTTGCCATAGCCGGGCTGTATTGTGTCTTTCGGCTTCGCCTGAACCCGATCAAACGATTGTTCAGCTAGACAGGCCGCAGATGATTACAGTGAACCGGGCCCGGACAGCAATGAGTTTCTCGCTGATGTTGCTGACCCTGCCGCTGCTTGCGTATACCGTGGAAAACCGACTCGAAGCTACCTTCTGGGCGGAGCTTACCCCTGTACCAATGCCCGGGCCGGTACCGCTCCCGGGTGAGTCTGCGGCAGCTGAAGACTCACTGCAAATTGAATCATTGTCGCTGCCGGCGCAGCATGTACTGGAAGAAGCCCGATGGGTCTACTCCGGTATCATCTACGGATGGCGCTTTCGCTATGTGCCGGAAAACAAGGCCAGAGGGTATGACGAGGAATTTGAAACGGAAGCGGTTCATGAACTGGATTGGGGCGATACCGGCTTGACCATTCGGCAGACTTGGGAGAATGACGGTCGCTTTTTTGCAAAGATTGATTACGCGTTGAACCGGGATCAAACCGCGAGGAGGGAGGCCTGGGGCAGCGGCAGCACGCTGATGGGGCAAGGTCGGGGATCTTCTCCGTACCTGGGTGGACATGGTGAACGAAAAAATGCTGTATTGGATGCCCTGCGAATGGCTGTTCGCGAATATCTGCGTGCACGGCACCATACCCCGCCGCGCGAGGTGACCGGAAGAATTGTGCTGGTGGATCCACCTCTCATCGGGATAAGTTCGGGGGCATATACCTCTACGGTGAGGGTTCGTTTTCAGATAGATAGCTTCCGTAAGTACGATGTTTTTTAAGGATTTGGATAAGGAGTTGTATTATGGTGAAGACAGTAATTGATATGCTGGACCGGGCAGTTGAACGGCACCCCGACCGGGCGTATGCATTCCGCAAGACAGAGATGGGCTGGACACCGAAGAGTTTTCTTCAGGTAAAAAGCGAAGCCAGAGCCGCTGCCGCTGCCCTTGTCGGTCGGGGATTTTCCAGAAACAATACCATGGCGATCCTGTCCGAGGGCTCCCCCGAGTGGATTGTCAGCGAATTTGCCACCATTATGGCAGGTGGAGCAGCCGTGCCGCTCTCGATCAAGCTGCTGGCTAATGAGGTTCCCTTCCGCCTCAATCACTCGGAATCACAGGGACTGTTTTTCTCGAAGAATATTGCCGACAAGGTATTTTCTGTTCGGGATCAAATAGAGAAGCCTGACTATTTCTTTGTGCTCCTGGATGATGATCCGGATTTCGCCCGGGCTCTTGCCGGGGAGCACGGACTTGAACTCGGCAAGCAACTGGTTACGATTCAGCAGCTGATACACGAAGGCTCTGCCGACAGCGAAGCCCTCGCCCGTGTGGACTCTATCTGCAGCGAACTGACCGGCGACGATGTCGTTACCGTCTCGTATACATCCGGAACAACGGGAAATCCGAAGGGCATCATGCTGATGCATCGCAACTATATTGCCAACTCAACCGAAGCAATTGATGTATTTCGCATTCCGCAGGGGTACCAGACCCTGCTGATTCTTCCCTGCGACCACAGCTTTGCTCATACAGTCGGGATTTATGCCTCACTGGTCGCCGGGATTTCCCTGTACTTTGTGGATGCGCGCGGCGGATCCATGGCAATCCTGCGCAATATTCCGAAGAATCTGGTTGAGACCAACCCGACCTTCCTGCTCACCGTGCCGGCGCTCACCGGCAATTTTATGAAGAAGATTCAAAGCGGTGTGGCCGCAAAGGGCCGTTTTGTCAGCGGCATATTTGAGCGTGGAATACGGGCCGGTATCGCCCGCAACGGGGATGGATACCATCAGGTTCCGTTTGCCACCCGGGCCAGACATTTTTTCCCGTGGCTGCTGGCTGAACTGCTGGTGTTCCGCAAGGTGCGTACTATCTTCGGGAAAAGCATATTGTTCTGTGTCTCCGGCGGAGCGCTGCTGGACCTGGGGCAGCAGCAGTTTTTCCATGCATTGGGTCTGCCGGTGTATCAGGGGTACGGAATGACCGAGGCCAGCCCGATTATCTCCTCAAACCATCCGTGGTGCTTTAAGCTGGGAACCTCCGGAAAGCCCTTTCCGACGGTGCAGGTAAAGATTGTCCGCCAGGACGGAAGTGAAGCCTCCACTGCCGAAAAGGGACAGGTATGCGTCCGCGGTGCCAATGTAATGCGCGGCTATCTGAAAAACCCCGATGCCACCAAGGAGGCCCTGAAAGACGGCTGGCTGCATACCGGCGATCTCGGCTACCTGGACAGCGACGGGTTTCTGACCGTTGTCGGCCGCGAGAAGGCCCTGCTTATCTCGGCCGATGGTGAGAAATACTCTCCCGAGGAGATAGAAGAGGTTATGGTCACTGCCTGTCCGTATATCAGTCAGGCGATGCTGTACAACGATCATAACCGTTTTACCGGGGCCTTGATTGTCCCGGACCAGGATGCGGTCAAGAAATATCTCTCCGGACACCCGGATGCAGGGGTAGAGGATGTGCTGAAACTGTTTGCGGATTTTCTGCAGACCTTCCGTACCAGTCCGGATCTGCGTCAGCGCTTTCCAAGCAACTGGGTTCCACCCACATTTATGCTGCTGGAAGAGCCTTTTTCGGAGCAGAACGGCATGATCAACTCGACCATGAAGCTGGTTCGCTATCGGGTAATCGAGCATTACAAGCCGATTATCGACTATATGTACAGCGACGAGGGCGACCGCTACAGCAATCCCCGCAACCGTGAGGTCATCGAAAATCTGTTCGGTCTGAAATAATCCTGCTATGCCGTCCGGTGAATCCCGGGCGGCAGTCGATCAGCGGGCGGTTGTGATTGAAGCGTGATTAGAGGCTGAAGGCTTCTTTGCGGCCGGTTTTCATGAGAATGCGAGCCATTCCGTGACAGAGTTTTTCCTCTATTTCTTCCTGGCACAGGCAGGCGAATATCTCGCGGCGAAATGATTCCTGGCGTACCAGGGTAATAAGGCTGCTGAGCAGATTCAGATAATTAAGCTGTTTTTCCGGATGGGTAGCAACAACAAACAGCAGATGAACCGGGCGATTATACATAGCCTCGTAGTCGATCCCCTGACGTGACACTCCCAGGGCTACCAGGCTGTCGGCAACCATCGGGGTTCGGCCGTGCGCAACTGCAACTCCGTGTCCGAAACCGGTTGATTGAAGAGATTCACGATGTTGCACCACCTCATAGAAGTGATCCAGGTCAAAACCCGGAAGCGAGCGGAAGATCGGCGACCGGTGGATTACCTCATGGATAGCATCGAATTTTGTTTCGCTTTCAAGTTCCCATACGACGCTTCCGTTGTCGAAAAAAACCTGAGCCTCAACTGCATTCATCAATATTATTCATAGACCTATTACTTCTTTTGGTCAAGGTGACTTTAGCAAGGTTTTCTGATAGTGTGTCCTATGCGAATTGAAGTGCAATTTCGACTGTCGGATTCTCGCGCGGCGCGTGTACGCCGGGGTTTGGCTGAGTCGTTGGGAGTCCATGTGCCGTGGCTGCATATGGCGGATGTGTATGTGGTTCAAGCGGAATCTGTGCCGGATCAATCAATTCTGCAGCAGATTTTCAGCGATCCGGTAGCGCAGGAGATGCGTGTCGGCGGTTTTCCGGCGGATAATACCCTGATCATCGAGATCGGCCTGAAACCGGGGGTAACCGATACCCAGGGAATCACGGCAGAACAGGCTCTCGGGCTGCATGGAATCAGCTCTGCGGTTGTGCAAACTGCGGCCCAGTATCGTTTCCCGGGTGATCTGGCGGAAGATGCCGACAAGCTGCAGGAGATTATCGGGTATCTGCATAATCCCCTGATACAGGAAGCGAGGATTGTGCTTCCCGGCGGGGATGTTGCCGGCCTTCCCGATACTCCGCAAGGTGTGCCGGTTACCTCCGTCCCTGCTGTTGAGCGTGTGGAACTGTACGGCCTCAACGACGAACAGCTGCTGGAGCTGTCAAAGCGCCGCGTACTGGCGCTTTCGGTTGCGGAGATGACCGCGATTCAGGAGTATTTTGCGGATTCAGTGGTACAGTCGGAGCGCGAACAGGCCGGGATTGGATCTGCAGCGACGGATGTTGAGCTGGAGATGCTGGCACAGACCTGGAGCGAGCACTGCAAGCACAAGATTTTTGCTGCGGATGTCGACTACCACGATACCCATACCGGAGAGACCTCCCTTGTCCGGGGTCTGTTCAGGAGCTGTATTGCGGCGGTAACCGAACGGGTGGCGGAACGTCACAAGCAGCAGGGGATTGATTTTCTGCGATCGGTGTTTACCGACAACGCCGGGGTTATTGCCTTTAACGATGAATATGATGTCTGTGTAAAGGCCGAAACCCATAACTCTCCGTCGGCCCTGGACCCCTATGGGGGTGCGATTACCGGGATTGTCGGGGTGAACCGCGACATTCTGGGTACCGGAATGGGAGCTCGGCCGATACTGAACACCAATGTGTTGTGCTTCGGATACCCCGACACCCCGGCAGAGCGGGTGCCTCAGGGGCTCATGCATCCGAACCGGGTGATGCACGGGGTGCATCATGGAATTGTCGACGGCGGGAACCAGTCCGGGATTCCCGTAGTTGCGGGGGCCTTTCTGTTCGATAACAGCTACCTGGGCAAGCCCCTGGTATTCTGTGGTACCGGCGGGATTATGCCGCGCACCCTGCATGGCAAGCCGGGCTGGTATAAAGAGATTCTGCCCGGCGATTATGCCGTCATGGTCGGCGGGCGCATCGGCAAGGACGGGATTCACGGAGCGACCTTCAGCTCCGAGGAATTGAGCGAATCCTCTCCGACCAGTGCGGTGCAGATTGGTGATCCCATCATCCAGAAGCGAATGACGGAGTTTCTGCTGACCGCCCGCGACCGGGGCCTGTATCGCGCCCTGACCGATAACGGAGCCGGGGGATTGAGTTCAAGCTTCGGCGAAATGGCGGAAGGGGTCGGCGGTATCTTCCTGAACCTTGACCGCTGCCCCCTCAAGTATCCGGGACTGGCTGCCTGGGAGATATTTGTATCCGAGAGTCAGGAGCGCATGAGTCTGGCGGTGCAGCCGGAGCACTGGGCAGCTCTCCTGGAACTTGCCCTGGAATATGATGTGGAGATCTCCCATATCGGCGAGTTCCGTGATTCCGGGCTTATTGAGCTTGAACATCGCGGCGAACAGGTCTGCCGACTGCCGTTGAGTTTTGTACATGACGGGGTACCGCGTATGAAGATCCGGGCCGAATGGGTTTCGCCGCGGGACTGTACGGACACCTCCCTCTTGGAGCGCATTGAGGCAGCGGCAGATGAAGATCATCTGCGCAGCGCCCTGCTGACCCTGCTGCAGGATCCGGTCATCGCGTCCAAGGAACACCTGATTCGGCAATATGATCATGAAGTACAGGGCGGTTCGGTGGTGAAGCCCTTCACCGGACCCGGTATGGACGGGGTGACAGATGGCGGCGTCATACAGCCCTTGCCTGATTCCGTCCAGGGATTGAGCATTACGCACGGGGTCTGTCCCCGTTACAGTGATGTCGACACCTATGCAATGGCCCAGTGCGCCGTAGACGAGGCCTTCCGTGCTCATATTGCACTGGGAGGAGACCCGGATCGTGCCGGAGCCCTGGACAACTTCTGCTGGCCCGACCCGGTAGAATCCGGGACGACCCCGGACGGGGCATACAAGATGGCCCAGCTCGTGCGGTCCTGCCGCGGGCTGTATGATATCTGTGATGCATACAACCTGCCGCTTGTTTCCGGCAAGGATTCCATGAAAAACGATGCCCGGCTTGCCGGACGCAAGGTCTCGGTCCGGCCGACATTGCTGGTCACCCTTATGGGTATCGTGCCGGATGTACAGCGCTGCCGCAATACGGATTTTCAGAGCGATGGCGATGTACTGTTTCTGGTCGGCGATACCCGTAACGAACTGGGCGGTTCCAGGCTGGAGTCCGCATATCAGGAGGGTCGCCTGCCCCTTCCGGGAAGCATGGATCAATGGCGGACTCTCCTCGAGCACCAAAGTGTGCTTTATGAATATGACCGGATCCAGCTGGGGGACTGTCCCCGGGTGGATACCGGGCGGGCCATGAATCGATATCGATGGCTGGCTGAACAGCTGAAGCAGGGAAATCTGATAACCGTGCATGATCTGAGCGACGGGGGTCTGGCCGTGGCCCTGGCTGAGGGGTGCATCGGCGGAAGACTGGGGGCGAGGGTACGGCTGCCCGGCGCGGCGACCCTCACTGGGCTGTTTTCCGAATCTGCTTCAAGATTTATAGTCTCGGTTGCCCCCGCATCTGCAGATGCATTTCGTAGCGCGGCGGCAGATCGTGATGATGTATATGAGATCGGCCTGGTAACCGAGGATCAGGTGCTGCATATCTCGGCGGCAGAATGTGAAATCTCCGTTGGTCTGCAGGATCTGCAGCAGGCCTTTTTTACAATGAGGAGTCAGGACCATGAGTAAAGATGCAGCAGAGACGCAGTCGATGGTAAAGGTCGCCGTGTTATACGGTCACGGCATTAATGCCGATCGTGAGCTGGGAACTGCCTTTGAGACAGCCGGGGGCACGGTCACTCGTCTCACGGTGAAGCGGCTGGTGGAAAACCCCGACATCCTCAAGGAGTATCAGATTCTGGCCCTGCCCGGCGGTTTTTCATTTGGAGACCATCTGGGATCGGGTCTGGTGCTTGCCCAGTGGATACGTACCCATGTGCGCCCGGCAATCGATGAGCTTATCAGCCGCGGGGGACTGGTGCTGGGGATCTGCAACGGGTTTCAGGTTCTGGTGAAGATGGGACTCCTTCCGAACCTGGCCGGGGACTGGCAGCCCGAGGTCTCCCTCGTGCATAATGATACCGGAACCTTTATCAACACCTGGGTTCCGGTAGTCTGGAACGGCCTGTCTTCATCGCCGTGGCTAAAGAATCTGCCGGCGATGATGCTGCCGATTCGTCATGGTGAGGGTCGTTTCATTGTGCAGAACGCCGAGGTATTGCGCCGAATATCCGACTCATATACTGCCTTGCGATATCGGGAGAATCCGAACGGTTCCATGGACGACATCGCGGGAATAGTAGATGTCACCGGGCAGGTTCTTGGTTTGATGCCGCATCCCGAGGCCTTTATCCGCATGACGCAGCATCCGCAATGGCAGCGTCTGCAGCGTGCGGGTGCGGATGTCGGAATATTTCCGACTGGACTGGACCTTTTTCGTAATGGAATTGCTGCAATTCGCGGGTAATGTTGAAACTTTGCCCGTGTGGTTGTATTTTATAAGAGTATGAAAAAACATATGCTTTTAGAAGCCGAAATATGGACCGTCGCGCGCACTGACAAAGGGAATGCTGTACTGATACGTCCCCTGCAGTCGGACCAGGTAGTGCCGATTTTTATCGGTCAGCTTGAGGCTCAGTCAATACTTATAGGGCTCGGAAATGTTCCTATGCCGCGGCCCCTGACACATGATCTGTTCGGGAATGTGCTGCGGGATTTATCCGCCACCTTGATGCGGGTAGAGATTGTGGACCTGAACGAGGGAACCTTCTACTCCAACCTGGTAATACAGTATGACAAGCACAGCCTGACCATTGATGCACGTCCGTCCGATGCGGTAGCACTGGCCGTACGTGCCGGATGCCCTGTGTTTATAGATGAACAGATTGTGCTGGAGGCCGGGGTATCGACCGCGTTGATCGTGGAGGAAAACCCGCACATGCAGGAGGTAGTCGAATCTGTGGATACCATGGAGGATATTGAATCCCCCCATGAAGAAGATACCACTGTTCATGAACCGACCGAGCTGGAACTGCTGCAGAGTCGACTGGATAAGGCTGTCGCCCAGGAGAATTATGAAGAGGCGGCCCGCCTGCGTGACCGCATCAATTCGCTGTAACCGGACTCCCCGATAACCGATAAGGACCGGCAAGCGAAATGTACCGCTGCCGGTATTCCATTAATTGTCTTCGGTTTCCAGCTCCGGCTGAGTAAACTCGATAAGCGGTTCGGTTGCCATATAGTATCGACCGCTCATATTCCACAGGGTAAACCCGGATGCCGGGCTTTGCTGCACACCGGTCAGCTGGCGAACAAGGTATTCCGAGTATTCCTCCCGGGAATAGTTCAGTTCGGAACCGATCAGGAAGGCCTGAACGTACGGGCGTATCAGCAGGCTGTCCCCGACCATCTCCACCGCACGATGTGACCCTTCTTCGTAGATAAACTGAGCACGGTCGAAATATTCCATCTCGCTGTGGAACTGTCTGTCGAAATGACTGGGATACGACATCGGGCTGATTACATCGATATATTCACTGAGTTTCTCGATATCCTGTCCCAGATAACCCGTTCTGTACCATGCATTAAAACCGAAAACATCGGTACCAATAGGTATGGACAGCTCCTGGCGTGCCATTCGCAGGAAGGATGCCAGCGCGTCCACATACCGCATGTCCGGCCGCGAGAAGCGATGCTGCATGCGCGAAACCGGACCATCGCTGGGGATACGGATGTAATCAAACTGAATCTCGTCAACCCCCAGGTCCTCGAGTTCCCTGGCAATATCTACGTTATAGCTCCATACATCCTCGGAGAAGGTATCTACCCAGTGTTCCCGGATAACCGTCCGGTCATTCCCCTCGGCATCCGCCTCGACCCGGTAATCTCCCCAGGGGCGGTTTTGCTCACGGTCCCAGACCGCATAGCGGTTGTCGTCATATGCGAAAAGCCGTTGGTCCTTAAAGACAACCAGACGGGCGATGACGTATATATCGTGTTCGTGCAATGTCGATATCAGCTCCTCTGCATTAAATCGGCCGGAAACTGCACCGATTCGACGAGCCATCGGCAGGCTGCTGTCATAAGTCAGCCAGCCCATATCATCCTTGAAGTCGATTACTACCGAGTTCATGCCATGTGATTTTATGAATTCAATATGCTGTTCAAGCCGTGCCGGCTGGGCCTGGTAGGAGTTTAAAAAGATCCCGGTCCTGTCGGCCGCCTGATTAATACGTTCCAGCTTGGCCTGATCCCCGTGGGAAGGACGACGCTGCATGCTGCTCAGAATAAGCGGCCTGGTTCGGTGCAGATCCGGTTCCGTAAAGCCGCCGGCGGCCTGGATGTCGGCATGGTCGGCCGGGATCTGCTCGACAGCAGAAAATTCCGCGGAGGGGCTGCTGCGGACAGTACGAAAGATCCCGTTCCCGAAACCGAGTTCGAAGTAGATCGTATTTTCTGTATCTTTGTCATACGCAAGCCCGCTGATCTCCTCGTTGAACCCTGCGCCGCGCTCGATAAAGGTGAAGGCATCCTGATCGCTGATATGGCTCCATGATTCGCCTCCATCCCTCGTCTCGTAAAAGCCGTTGAAACTCGTGCCCAGCAGAAATCCATTTCTGCTGTGCGGGGACGGAGCTATGGCGGTAATGTTGATATTACGGTTCAGATCCGACGGCAGGGGAATGGCCTTCCATTCTTCGCCTGCATTGGTGCTGAGGAAGGCCTGGTCCGAGGTTGAAACCGCTGCGATCATCGGGTTGTCGGGATGCAGTCCGACAGCGGTTATGGTACGGTACTCGCTGTCGGTAAAGGGGTATACCACACGCAGGGGCAGCCCGCTATTGCGGGCTTCGTAGCTTTCTCCGCCGTCAAGGGAAATTTCAATACCGATACCGGGTGCGGTACGATACCGGATATCTTCCGGTTGTGCTATGTCGTTGCTCCACAGGCGAGCAGCAGTGAACAGAAGGATACACAGTGTTGCAGCAGAATTTCTCATGGGCGTAGAATATTCCAGTATCCGGCCTATGTAAAGGCGTCTCTCCCCGGGCAGGCGGATCGGGATCAGCGGCGTCTCAGCAGCTGCCCGTATGATTCCGCCATTTTGGCCGCGAGGGATGCAGAGGTAAACCGCTGTGCATATTCAACAGCCTCGGCCGATTTAGCCAGCCACAGCTTCCTGTCGTTCAGCAGCTGAATTACCCGGTTTGAAAACTGTTCGTGATCATCCGGTACCATATATCCCCCGTTATCTCCGTTCATAACCTCTCTGGTACCCATTTCACCGATTGCCACAACCGGGGTCCCGCACATCATCGCCTCAATGGTTACCAGTCCCTGGGTTTCGGTTTTCGACGGGAAGGTAAAAACATCGGTTGTGCCGTATACCTCACGCAGCCTGGTGCGCGGCATGTAGCCGAGGAACTCTACCGCATCCTCCAGGCCCTGGGTTTTTGCCATGTACTCCAGATCATAGCGGCCGGGGCCGTCTCCGATATACAGCAGGATGGTGTTCGGATGATGCTGGCGGACCTTGGCAAGTACCGGCAGCAAAAATGACGGGTTTTTCTCTGTGGAAAGGCGGCCGATGAAGCTCAGCACCCGGGTATCGGCAGGACGGTTCCGGAGCCATGGGACGTGCTTTCGCAGCGCCTCCCTGTCTATGCCGTCGAAATCATCCGCACTGATTCCGGTTGGAATAACCTGTATCGGTTTTCGGATCTTGTACGCCTGCAGTACGGATTTCATGCTCTGCGAGGGGGCAATTATCAGATTTGCCTTGCGGAACCGCATTCTGGTAACAGCGATAGCGGCTTGCCGTGCTGCTGGAGAAGGCAGAAACGGAAGATAAACCTTGATATAGCGTTCCCAGTAGGTGTGACAGGTCATAATCAGCGGAATTTTGTATTTACGGCGATAATCCAGCAGAATCTCAAGCCCGTTAAACTCGGTGTGTGCATGCAGGATATCCGGCCGGAACTCCCGCAAGGCCTCCATGGCGGTCTTCTGGGCACGGGCGACATCGATCAGTCTGTCTTCCGAGCTGAAAAAGAGGTAGCGTGAGGGCAGTCTTATTACCCCCGGAGAGGTGGTTGTTCCCTCACTGGATTCCGGATATTCCGGTGCAAAAATGAGCACCGAATGTCCCATAGCGACGAGTTCGCGACGAAGCACCTCTACAGAAACCGCAACACCGTTTACTCGCGGCCAGTACGTGTCGGTTGAAAAAACTATGCGCATATAACATCCTCGTGTCGATTAGAAGATCATGGTAATATTGATAACGGTTTGTTCGAGCCGGGGGATGCGGTTCACAAAGGAATCAAACTGGATATTAACCTTTTTGCAGGCATCACTCAAATACGACAGATAGTACAGCCCCAGATTTCCCATGGCGGAATCTCCGGATTCCGAATAAAAGTCCTTGAGGCTTTTTTCAGCAACGTTTTTATTGGTTCGATCGTTTATGCTGTTCTTCATTGCCTCGAACTCGGTACGCTGATTGGATATGTTTATCTGAAGCTTTGCACGGTCTCCGGAGATCGGGCGTTTCTGATTGAATTTCCACAGGATGTAGATATTATTGTCGCTGGTATCGTAGGTGTTGGTATTGTTCTGCATATCCGAGGTGAGAGTAATCAGCAGTTCAATCAGCATCAGTCCAAGATACTCCGGGATTGGTGCCCGCCGGATGTATTCATTCAGCTTGTGCTGGATCTTTTTTACCATGTCGATGTACGCATCGGAGTCCTTGTAGGCGGTAAGTATGAACCAGGTGAGCGGGTTCATGTTGTTCAGATATTTTTCGCAGAGAAATGCTTGAATGTTCTTTTCGTCCGGCAGCAGTCCCTGATTGGTGCGGATGTTCGTATAGAGCGGCCGCAGTATCTGTGTGCGCACATCCTGGACCACGGTTCTGTTTTTCTCCAGTACCTTGTTCAGATATTCATGCTTTATCGGGGTTTTAAAATCGATTGGGTTCCGCATGTTATGCCGGTTCCACTGTCGTACCAGGTCGGATTCAACCAGATCCTCAAATACTGCGGTATCGAACTGACGGTAGAGCATGGCATAGCTGATCAGCTTGGTAAAATCGATTATATCCTTGCGTTTTTGTACCACATCCGGCAGGCCCACTTCAATTTTGGACAGATACCCCAGCAGCATCATTCGCTGTACGGTGCTCGGGGAGAAATCCACCAGGTAGATACCGTACTCTTCCATATTGTCGGAGAGACGGTATTTATTGATCCGTTTGTTGTGGCTGATGAAATATGACACACCAGCATCGGTAAAGATCATTTTTATGGGCACGTTGATGTTAGGGCGCTTGGTCTTTGTTGCCACGAGTACTTGCTCCTTCCAATATTATCGGTCGAGCCACGTAACTAGTGTAGCATGATAGATGCCTGAAATAAACGAAGTTTTTCCTTTTTTGCTCATGTTCATATTATCGGCAGATTATGCTGATTCTTGGCATCTGTCGATCATATATTGCCTGCAATTTGCTTGCTTGGGGGTAGAACTTGATTCTTTTTATGGATTATTGTATGTTTTAAATGAATGAACGTTCATTCATTTATGTGGTGACTTCCCGCATATTCAAGCTCAATAAGGAAACATCATGTCGAGAACCAGGGACCCGGGTAAAAGGCGTCTTATTCTCCGTACTGCACTGCAGGTATTCGGAGCAAAGGGATACAGCTCAACAACCATAAAGGATATCGCCGAGAGCGCCGGCATTGCCACGGGTACCGTGTATACCTACTTCTCCGACAAGGATGAGTTGTTCAGAAGCAGCTTCGAAGAATCCTGGAGCGAGTTCCATACCGGCATGGAGCATATTCTCGCATCCGAAAGCGATGTCGAGCTCAGTGTCACCAGGATAATTGATTTCGGTTTCGACCTGCTTGTTGATCTGTACCCGCTGGTGCGGGGAATGTACACGCAGGCTAATCTGCAGGATATGATCTCCCCCCATCTCGAGCGGCTTTCGCTTGTGCTGGAGAAGTATTTTGCGGCTCATTCATCCATGCAGCTGTTCAGTATCGATGATGATCCCGAATTGCAGAGGTTTTTCCTGAAGCTGGTGATCGCAGGAATTCTGTCCACAGTTTCACAAACGCCCCCTGAGGATATCGCGAAGGTAGTAAGCGAAGTAAAGCTGAACCTGATGCGCGGTCTCCGTCGCGGGCTTCGCAACCAAGTTTAATAAAGAGGCCCGTTATGCAAACGGATAATGTTAAGACATCACGCCGCGGTTTTCGTGTGGCGACGGCTGCAGCAGCACTTATCGTCATACTGATTTTTATCGGCCTGCCCCTGTGGCGGACGGCTCTCGGGGAAGATGAAGCCGAATCGCATCAGGGCATCCTGGTTGAACTGATGGAACTGGAGACCGAAAGATTTGAGGAAATGCTCCGGTATCCAGGTACGGTTACCCCGAATAATAACACCGTGGTGACCCCGAAACTGGCTGGTGAGGTACTCGAGATCCATGTAAACCGCAATGATGTGGTACAGCCCGGTGATTTACTGGTATCGATAGACGACAGCATGGCCAGACTGCAGGCGGATCAGGCACGTGCAGGTGTGCGTGCTGCCCAGGCTCAGCTTGACCAGGCACGCCGCGGGGTGCGCGCACAGGAGCTGGAAAATGCCCGCGCCAGCGTTCAGCAGGCCGAGGACGAGCTGCAGACCGCACGGCGAAACCTGGAGCGGACGGAGCGGCTGTATGAGGCCGGCACGATCTCACGCTCCGAATACGAGGATGCACAGAATGCCTTTCAGTCCGCCAATACCCAGGTCGAAAATGCACGGCGATCGGTACGCCTTATGGAAGAGGGCGCAAGCGCCGAGGAGCTGCAGCTGGCACAAGCCAATCTCGATTCGGCGGAAAAGCAGCTGGAGCTGGCGGAGCTGCAGCTGAACTATGCCGAGGTACGCGCTCCGATCGGAGGCCGCGTAGTAGACATTATGGCGGAGGAGGGCAACATGGCCTCCACCTCCACGGCACTGGCGGCAATCATCGGCGACGACCATGTGCAGGTCACGACAGCACTGCCGGAAGAACGATATGAGCTGTTTGCGTACCGTGTCGGGGATATGCAGGTACGGATACATCCCATCGCCTATCCGGAGGCCTCCCCGTTTCCCGGGGTGGTAGCCAATGTTTCATCCCTCATTCAACGCGAGAGCCGGACATTTGAGGTGGAGGTTGCAGTAGAGAACCCGCAGGGGCGGCTGCGGCCGGGGATGTTTGCGAATCTGGAGTTTGTGGTGAATGTGGAGCAGGAGGCGATTTTGGTTCCCTCCTCTGCCGTGCTGACCCGTGATAATCAGCAGGTGGTGTATACGGTTGAAATGGAGGATGGAAGCCCGACTGCGCATATGCTGCCGGTCTCGGTCGGAGCCCGTCAGGATGGACAGGTGCTCATTACAGACGGGTTGGAACCGGGTATGCAGATTATTATTCGCGGAAATACCTACCTGGAGGATGGACAGCTGGTTCGATTCGATTCCGAAACAGAGGTTGATCTATGAGCATGCCGAGACTTGCGGTCAAGCACCCGGTTACCACGACCATGCTGTTCGCGGCAATGCTGGTGCTGGGCATGATCAGTGTAAACCGGCTAGGACAGGACCTCTTTCCGGAGATAAGCCTGCCGTCGGTCTGT
>CAZANF010000008.1:0-22204 GCA_964486425.1 uncultured Spirochaeta sp.
CGTTGGGGTAGTTGAAATAATCAACAAACGCGATGGATCGCGTTTTACACAGGAAGATCTGTATTGGGTAGAGATTTTTGCCAATCAGGCTGCTTTGGCTGTGCGAAACTCCCGTTCAATGGAACAGGCCCGTAATCAAATAATGCAGCTGCAGAACTCGGCTTCGCATGCGGATTATCATACACTTGTTTTTGATAGTCGCATTATGCAGGACCGTCTTTCACTAGTGGATAAGATAGCGCCGACAGATTCATCTGTTTTAATCCTTGGTGAAAGCGGGGTAGGCAAAGAAATAATTGCGGAACAAATTCATCTGCGCAGCACAAGATCTCACAAGCCCCTCATCCGCGTAAACTGCGCAGCCTTACCAGAAGCACTACTGGAGAGCGAGCTCTTCGGGCATGTAAAAGGCGCCTTTACGGATGCGCATCAGGATCGACGCGGGAAGTTTGAATTGGCAGATGGAGGGACTATCTTCCTGGATGAAATCGGAGAACTTCCTCTTAATGTGCAGGCCAAAATGCTGCGTGTCATACAGTACAAGGTATTCGAGAAGGTCGGTGGATCACAGTCAATTCATGTAAATATCCGCATAATTGCCGCTACAAATCGGGATTTGGAGAAGTCCGTGCGGGAAGGTACATTTCGGGCCGATCTATACTACCGGCTGAACGTATTACCAATAGAAATTCCCGCTCTACGCGATCGAAAAAACGATATTCCATTATTAGCCGGCTTTTTTCTGGAAAAGTTTAACCGGGAAACAAAGAAGCAAATCGCCGGTTTTTCCGGAGAAGCTATGGAAACCCTGCTTTCCTATACATGGCCGGGCAATGTCCGTGAACTGGAGAATACTGTGGAACGAGCAGTTGTATTATGTAAGGGTCAGGATATTCAAAATCAGGATCTATTGCTTTCAACAACAGGATCAAATGAACAGAATGAAATTAGCGCACAAAGCCTAAAAGATGCGTCAAACCTCTTTAAAAAACATTATATTGAAAGTACACTACGTCAATGCGGCTGGAATCAGACACGAGCCGCTGATAAATTAGATATACAAAGAACATATCTATCCCGGCTGATTAAAGAGCTGGATATTACACGTTAACAGGTGGCAAAAGCATGAGTAAGCATTCATCCTTAAAAACAGTAACCCCCGGAAAAGCTGAACAGGCTTCTTCGGCTGAACTGGTTATGCAGGCAATTATTAGAATACGTATCCCCTTGATTGTAATAAGCGTATTAGTACTGGCTGCAATACTTATCGGTTTCACTCTCCAGTATGTACGAGAAGCCCGCATGGAGGCCTCTGCAGAGCTTGTTACACAGCTTGACAGCAGTTATCAGTCATGGGTAGCAGCAGAGGGTGAGGATACAGCAGAGGAGCATTACGAGGAGTTTCTCACCGCATATGAAGAAGCTGTAGATAATTATTCAGACATGTACGCCGGCTTGTTTGCGCGATTTCTATCAGCACAGATTGATTTTGCCAATCAGGATTATTCCGCAGCGGCCGATGCATTTCTGGAGATAGCAGCCACCGACCGGGATAGTCACCTTGTGGCAATGAGCGCCATGAATGCCGGTGTAGCGTATGAGGAGTCCGGTGACGTGAATGCAGCCCAGACTGCTTATGAAAACTACCTGGATTCCTTTTCCGAAACATCTCCCGAGACTCCGCGTGTGCTCTTTTCATTGGGGCGTATTTCCGAGGAAACGGACATTCAAGCATCTATCGAGTGGTACGAAAGATTGACCGATACCTATCCGAACAGTGAGTGGACAAACCTGGCAGAGTCACGAATAATTTTCTTGCGCAGCGTCGAAGAGTAATCTGCACCGACTAAAGGGGAAAATATGCATAAAAAGCAGTTGTTCGGCGTGATATTTCAAACGAAGTACTTTGCCTTTATTATCGCTGCATTTGTATGCATATTACTCCTGTTACTGCAGCTGACTCCGGTTATTTCCATTCTGGAAACGACTGTACTTGACAGTCATTTTCGCTGGAGGGAGCGATTTACCATCGGGGGCACTCTGCAGGAAGGGGTAACCATAAGAACCAGGAATCCCTTTGTCCACCCCGATATTCTTATAGTAGGGGTAGATGCGAATGCCTTGAATCGTTTCGGCCGATGGCCGTTTCCCCGGCGTATTCACGGAAACTTCATCAATAACCTTTCCCGTATCCAGGATCAAACGCGCAGGGAACGGGCGGTGTTTCTGGATTTTTTCTTTACTGAACCGGCACAGAACCCGACAGATGATGCCATGCTGGTTGATTCCATAGAACATAACGGTCAGGTTTTTCTGGAAACAATTCTTTCAATTGATCCGCCTCGCTCACAGGACTATCAGAATACCTTTGCCCGACAGGATGCCCTGGACTCCACTGTTCACAGCATTTCAAATGTATCGGGTAACTGGCAGGATCTGATCTCGTATCAAGGGATGGAACCACCGCTTATCCCTTACGGAAAGGCTGTACGAGGCTATGGACATGCCAATTTTATAGCTGATTTTGATGAGGTCTTCAGACGACAGCCCATGATAGCGAAATCATCCGAACTGCTGGACACCTACTATTTTCATGAGCTGCGCAACGGAAATCATATCCCTGTGGGCAAATATGAGCGTCTGGTATGGTTTGATCGAACCGGTGAACAGCATACTATCGAGCTACCGATGTCTGAGAGTGAATTCTCGGCTCTGCAGGACCAGCTGGAACGGGAAGCTGCTCCGTACAATATGAGTGATGACACCACCACGTATCTTATTCGGCATTTCCAGGATCGTTTCATTCCATCCATAACCCTTGCCTTGGCACTGGAATATTTCAATGTAAGCTGGAATGAAATTGAGGTGGAGATCGGCAGTCACATCAGGATACCAAATCCCCAGATGTACAGTTCTGAAACCGAAAGCTGGGAATCATATACCGTGCTGAATCAGCATGGGGAATACCAGGAGATACCCTCCATACGCATTCCAATTGATGATCAGGCATCTATGCTGATTAATTTCTCCGGTTCCAGGTCGTCTTCTTCAGCCCAGGACCGTCAGACCTTTCCTGTTCGGTCCTATGCCGGATATGCATCACAAGTTACCAGCCCGGACCCATATACATGGCCACCGACCATGGCTTTGGAAAATAAAATTGTGATGGTCGGGGCCTTTGCAACGGGTATGGCAGACGATGAAAAAGCAACTCCCTATGGTCTTATGTATGGGGTAGAGATGCATGCGAATGCATTAAATACCATCCTGATGGACCGATTCATTCATTATGCTCCAATGTGGCAAAATGCCTTGCTGCTGATCTTAATTGTTGCTCTCACAGCAATAATAGCATCGCGGTTATCTACAATTTGGTCGCTGCTGTTTGTAATCCTCGGCACAGGCGGATTATTTGCAGGAATAACAACCGTGTTCGATCAATATAATTATATTCTTGACTTCAGCTCTCCGGCGATCGGGATTTTCCTGACCTTTATTTCCGTAGTTGTGTACCGTGTTATGACGGAAGAACGCGACAAACGCCGAATACGCGATATGTTCGGCCGTTATGTCAGTCCGCAAGTGGTCAGTCAAATCCTTGAGAACCCTCCGGAACTCGGTGGCATTGATAAAGAACTCACCGTACTGTTTTCGGATATTCGAGGCTTTACAACCTTATCCGAGTCCATGACTCCACAGGAATTGGTTAACCATTTGAATCAGTATCTGACGGCAATGACGGATATTATACTGGAGTTCAAAGGAACCCTGGATAAATACGTTGGTGACGAGATTATGTGCTTCTGGGGAGCTCCGCTCCCTCAGCAGAATCATGCGCTGCTGGCCTGCAAGTGTGCACTAAAACAGATCCAGGCACTGAGGGATTTGAATGCCTCCTGGCCGCCGGAAAAACGTATTAATATCGGAATTGGAATCAATTCGGGGATAATGACTGTCGGAAATATGGGATCACTTGGAAGGATGAACTATACTCTCATGGGTGACAATGTGAACCTCGGCGCGAGACTAGAGGGGACTAATAAAGAGTACAAGACCCAGATAATCATTAGCGAATATACTTACGGCCTCATACAGGACAAGGCTGTTGCCAGAGAGCTTGATAATATACGGGTTAAGGGAAAGAATAAACCGGTCGTGATCTATGAGCTTCTTGATGTGCAGGAGTAGGTGTTTGCTTGACAGTACATTCCGTAGAGCAGGGGGCTTTATTCGCATCTGGAGTATTATGCTGTTAAGCTTATCCCTATCGGCTGTTGCTGGGTGCGGCCTTCTGAGTGTAGTTGCTGTCCTTGAACCACCCGAATACGGGTATTCAGATACTGATCAGGTACATGATTTTGAAATCACTGCTTCATTCCGACATGTCACCCAGCCGGGGAATGCATTTCTCGGGTATGAAATATTTTACAAGTGGTATCAAGATGATTCTGTTGATTTCGAGAATGATATTGAACAGTTGTCCAGCACCATAATTGATGATAGTCGCCTGGAGCAGCATCACTTTTTCCGATTCAGACCTGCCGACAATCTATCGCAAAGGCCGTCCATACCTATTGAGAGCCCAAGCGAGTTCCACACCCGCATTCAAGATGACGGATATCTGTATGTTGATGTATACGAGGGCGAGTACAGCAGCGGCGACACACCCGATACAACCATTCGTCTTATACGAAACCATCAGAACGAGGTTGAGGATTCTGAATTACAGATAGCGAGACCTCAAATCCATTTTTCCGATAATACCACGGAAGCAACTGATTTTAGCCCATCGGTAAGAACCGCAATATTGGACGCCGAAGAAGATAATGAAGAAGAAATTACCCTGAGACTCGGGATTATTGTCCTGGCTTATGGATTGAATCTTGAAACCATTCAACCTCTATACAGTCCACCTGTATCACCTCAGAGCACAAATGAACGACTGTACAGAACAGATATGGATTTGAACTAAGGAGCTGGATTATGCTGAACCAGTATATTATTGTAGGGCTGATATATGTGGCAGTCGGACTTTTCGTAACCATTGTCACGGCCGTCATCAGTCCAAAAGAGGTCCACGGTAGACTCGTGGGCGTTTTTTCAGTTGCCCTGATTGCCGCCTTTGCAGGGGGAATCCTGTACACATCTTTCAAGGAGGCATTTGACGCATTGGCAACCTTGCAAAATGTGAATATATATCCTCCGCTTATCGGATCCATTACTGCAACAATTTTGCTTACCAAAGCCTTGTCAAAGCGGGATGAATAGCCGGTTTCGGTATTTCAGTTCATACACAGCTGAAATTATTCTGGATTATTTTACTTCTTATAATAGATATTCTGTCTACCAGAAAAAGTTGCCAAGAATCAAAAGGTATATCGATGGCGATAAACGCTCTGCATGAGTCCGACACCAATCAAGCCTGTCCACAGAGCGCTTCCTCCGTATGATACAAAGAACAACGGTAAACCGGTAATTGGCATCATTCCAATCGCCATTCCTATATTTATCATGAAGTGGAAGAAAAACATGGTAATAATGCCTGCACAGATATATGCACCAAAACCATCTTTTGCTCGCCGCATGATAATCGTGCCACGAACAATAATTAATCCAAACATGGAGAATAAAAATACAGAACCGATAAAACCCCATTCCTCTGCAATAATCGAAAAGATAAAGTCGGTTGTTTGCTGCGGGATATATTGATAGTGACTATGAGTACCCAGAAGAAATCCCTTGCCGCTAACACCCCCGGAACCAACAGCTGTAAGCGATTGAATAATATTCCATCCAGCTCCCCTGGGGTCGATATTAGGATTCATAAACACTATCAACCGCATCATTTGATAATCTCGCAATATGCGTGTCGCGGCCAATCCACCAAGAATTCCGGTACCAATCGTTACACCTAGAAAGATACCTATGATGTAGAGACGATTTCTCTGCAGAAAAAAACCGAGCGCAGATGCGGCTGCAATGATAAATGCTGCAGAAGCCAGCAGCACTGCATATTGAGGTGTCTGAAGTGTTGTTATGACGGCCATTTCAGTCTGTGCGATATAGTTCATCCAGGCAGGAAGAATAGTAAAAAAGATTGACGAAAAAATAGCCCCTGCAAGAAAGAGCAGAAACCAGATATTTCCACCTGCGATAAACACCATAAAAAAGAAAATGGGTACAAAGACGGTCGATGTTCCAAGATCCGGCTGTACAAGTATTAATGCTACCGGAATCATCGTGATAGCGAATAATATACTCAGAAATACGGGGCTATTCATCCGCACCCTATTGCGATCAATAAGAAGCGCCAGCATAATAATATATGCTATTTTCATAAATTCTGAGGGTTGAAAACCCAGACCGAAAATGCCGATCCATCGCCGGCCGCCGTATACAATCTTGCCAAAAACAAGGGTAAACAGCAGCAGCAATATTCCTCCGATGAAAATATACGGCGCAACATCCTTGAAAAACTTGTAATCAATTATTGTCAATCCCACCATAAGGATTACACCGGGTATCAACCAGAAAAGCTGCCTCAGGTACTCTTTAGACAGAAGCTCACCAGTAGATGTTAAACTGCTTGAATATATGAACAAAACTCCAATGGTACATAACAGGAGTGTTGAGATAAATATGGGGATATCTATCGAAAAGTTTCCGCTGGAACGTAATTGTAAATCTCTCATTTACTCATCCTTTTATAGATACCAGGGGCGTAGATCGGCAACTGTTTCGGCATATGTCATATCATTAAAGATCCCGTGAAAAATGAGATCAGCGGCCTTAGGGGCCCACCACTCCCATTCATTTGTGGCATCAACCCATACTACCACAACCACCCGCTCTTCAGGAGAGTCGGTTTCATACGGAGCATAGGCCGCAAACCAGGAATGCCATTGTTCCTCAAGCCCGACCTCCGCTGTACCTGTCTTTCCTGCTACTTCGACGGAGGGCGTAGTAATAACTGCACTTGCAGTACCTTCCGTCACAACACCTCGCATTGCCTCCCGCGTTAATTGAAAGGTCTCCGGGGAGAGGTTCACTGTACGCGCTATACGGGGATTGATTCTTTCAACCAGACGCCCGGTCTCCTGGTCACGAATCTCTTTCAGCAGATGCGGCGTATATGCAATACCGTCATTCACAATCAATGAAATCATGTTCGCTATCTGCAATGGAGTTGCTTCCAGAAAGCCCTGCCCCAATGACAGATTGACCGTATCTCCCCCTACCCAAGGCTCATTAAAGGTTCGCTGCTTCCATTCCTTTGTCGGCAACAAACCGCCGATTTCAATCGGCAAATCGACACCGGTTTGAGCTCCAAATCCAAATCGGCCGGCATAATCAAGTATGGTATCCACACCGAGGTAGTCATTTCCCAGGGCTGCAAAAAAATAGTTGGAACTATTGGCCAGTCCGCCGAATAGATCAAGCGGGCCGAATCCGGAAACACGATAACTGATACCCCACTCTGCAACCCGTCGGTTTCCTATCTGATAATACAAACGAGTATTGATTGTTTCTTCCAAAGAAATTACATCTTCCTCAATCGCAGCAGAGGTAAGCAGTATTTTGAATGTAGAAGCCGGTGGTCCTGCTGCCTGCACCGCTCGATTGATAAAAGGAGCACGGGAATCGCGTGAGAGTCTTGCTATGGCTCGTTGAGAATCCTTGCCGATAAATTCCGTCGGGTTAAAGCTTGGATATGAAGCCAGTGCCAGGATTTCACCGGTTGAAGGTTTCAGAACTACAGCGGCACCGGTCCGATTTCCGAGGGCTTGTACGGTGAGATTCTGTATTTTGGAATCTATTGATAAAACTAGATTATGACCGAGTTCCGGAGGAATGTCCTTTATAGAGGAATCGAATACTTGCCGTCCCTGAGCGTCTACCCTTCTATACCTGCGGCCATCCTTACCCTGAAGCCAATGATCGTACTGTCTCTCGATTCCTGCCTTGCCAATGGTTGATTGCTCCGTATACCCTTTATTAAAAAGGATCTGGAGTTCCTCGGGGGTAATTTCCCCGACAAACCCCAGTACATGAGCAAGATTGGACCCCTGCGGATAATGACGAACCGGCCGACTGTAAAAATTGACCCCGGGAAATTTCTGAATCTGCTCGGAGAGTGCTACGATAGTTTCATATTTTACATTGCTGGAAAGCTCAATCGAGTTAAAGGAATTATATGCACGAGGTGGAACTTGCTGGAAAATTCTATCCTGTGATATACTCAAAATCTGTGAAAGATTCTCCAGAATCTTGGGGATTTCATCGTTTGGTGCATCAGCCGGTGTAAAATCAACAGCAAATGATAACGTATTACCAGCAACAGGCTCGGAATAATGACGGTCATATATTTCGCCTCGTTTTGCCGGTATCGGGGAGCTGCGCCGTGTAGTCATTTCGGCTCGAGATAAATACTCATACTGGTCGACGATTTGCATAGAAAACAACTGCACCGCGTATGCAACAATAACGCCGATAAAGATAATGAGCATTATAATAACACGTACCTTGCTGGTGATCGGTGAATGGGCACGATCTACCGAACTATTCATCGAAAACGCTCCATGAGTTTTCGGGTAATCGTGCGCACATTGTCAGATATGAAAAAAAGGAACGGAGACAAGAGAGCGGTATAGACAAGTCCAATTATGAATTCAAGACTGAATAGTGGTGATTGCGATGTCTGTATCTGAAATACGGCACTGATAATTGTTTGCCAAACAGCCTGAATAACGAAAGTTCCGGCAGTAAATACAATCGGCAGAATAAACCTGTCAATTCCCACGTACTCCCGTGCAAATCCGACAAGAAAGGATATTAAGGTTCGGGAAGTAATATGAAAACCAAGCGGTGATATACTGAGTACATCCTCGATTACCCCCGATGCAAACCCGGAAATCTGCGCAGGAAAAGGGCCTTGATTGAGCGCCATCCACACCAGGATAACCAGCACAACATCCGGTTTCACTCCGAAAATTTCTATTATCCCGCCCCATGTACTGGATATAAAAATAATGAGCGACAATATCGCTGTATTCTTGATAATTCGCATAATCATGAATTGTCTCCGCTTACAGCAACCTCATGCAGCACATAGACAAGTTCAAGTCGTGTAAAATCAATAATGGGCTCAAGTTCAATAGTCAAGCTGGATTCAAACGGCATTGACTGCATTGAAGTAACAGTACCAATCAATATACCAGCCGGGAACAGCAGACTCATTCCGGATGTAACAATAGCATCCCCGGTTCGAATGTCATTGCGAGCACGTTGAGGGATAAACTGCAGCTCCAGAGGACTATCCACTCTCCCGGTCCCGCTCGCAATACCCTCATGCCGCGATTCCTGAATGCGGGCTGCCACATGAGAATGAGAGTCAAACATCGGCTGGACTATTGATGTAAACTGTCCGGAATGCATGATTCTCCCAACAAGTCCCTGTCTGCCATCCTGAATTGCTATTACAGGTGACCCTGCATGAACTCCATGGGATTCGCCCTTGTTTATGGTAATTGTTCCGAAAAGATTTCCGGGATCCTTTGCGATGACTTGAGCAGGGATATTTGTATATTGCAGTGCTGATGAAAACTGCAGTGCCTCCCGAAGTCTTTGATTCTCTATATAGAGCTCTTCAATGTCGATAATGTTTTCTTCCAGAGAATGCAATCTGTCCGCGAGCAGATCATACTGCTCGCGCAAGCGACCAAGTTCCTGGATTGAGGAGATAGTGTCGGTAAGAAAACTGCCAATGGATGCAACTCCACGCTGGGCACCGCCCAAAACACTCATTCCTCCGGATTGAAGGCTAGCTGCGGCAGAGCGACCTTCAAAAAGCAGGGCACCTAGTCCGAACACCATAAGAATAGCAAAAACAATAACAGTTTTTCTATTTGATGGAGTTATATATGCTTCGATTCGCATTTGCACCGCGTAAATGGCTGAAATACATACCTGCGCCCATTGCTACACAATTCATTGGATCTTCTGCGCGAAATGCAGGCACTCCTGTCTCATTTGCAATTAATGTATCGAGTCCTTTCAGCAGAGAACCGCCACCGGTCATGACGATACCACGCTCTACAATATCTGCGGCCAATTCCGGAGGAGTTTGACCAAGAGTACTTTTTATAACCTCAATAATCGATGTTATCGGCTCCTGAATGGCTTCTCTTACCTCGACACTGTCAATCTCCAGTCGTCGTGGCAGACCGGTTATTGCATCGGTCCCTTTTATTTCCATTTTTTCCAGTTTGCTGTCAGGTGTTGCATTCCCGATAGTCTGTTTAAGATTTTCGGCGGTCTGCTCGCCGATGATCAGATTGTGTACCGATCTTACATACTTGATAATTGACTCATCAAACTCATCACCGCCGAGGCGAATGGAATTACTGACAACCATTCCGCCCAGAGAGATAACAGATATCTCACTGGTGCCGCCTCCGATATCGCATACCATATGTCCGGCCGGCTCGAAAATCGGAATATTCGCACCTATAGCGGATGCGAGTGATTCTTCAATCACCTTGACCTCACGTGCCCCGGCCTTGTAGGCGCTTTCTTCAACAGCCCGGCGTTCAACCTCAGTAATACATGAAGGTACTCCAATTACCATACGTGGTTTTACAAACCAGCGCCTTGGAATAACCTTTGAGATAAAGTATCTGATCATTTTTTCAGTTGTTTCAAGGTCTGCAATAACCCCGTCACGAAGTGGACGTATTGCAATGATGTCACCAGGAGTGCGCCACAGCATACGCTTGGCTTCATTTCCGACCGCAACAACGCGCTTGGTGCCGCGCTCTACCGCAACAACAGATGGCTCGTTTGCCATTATTCCTTTACCACGTACATAAATAAGGGTATTACAGGTACCCAGGTCTATTCCAATATCAGTTGAAAATGCACTCATTTTTCTTCCTTCTCCTCGATACTATTATTGATAGGGGATCAATCCTGCAAACGAGCTGCAGCAAGTGTATGCTGCGAATCCATTCGCACTGCCTCTCGCCATTCTGCCCGTGCCGGAATAGGTTTCCCTTGATTGTGATAAACATCGCCAAGCCAATACCGTACATCTGCGATATCCTTTCCCTGCTCTATCATTGATGTGAAATGCTGTTCTGCGGAAGTGAAATCCCCCTCCTGGATATAGGCTTTGCCGATAAGTAATTCTGCTTCTGTCGACAGCAATGAATCCTCCGTCGCATCAATTGTCTGCTCCGCGTACGTTTTTGCTTCCTCGTAATGCTCACTCTGAAACAGGGTTTCCGATAGATTCAAGCTCAGTAACGGTGAAAATCTGTTATCCAGTGCACGCTTCAGCCACATAATTGCTTCATCATAATGCTCCACACGACTATATGCGATTCCGATGTATTCAAACAGATCATCGGTAAAATATCCCAGATCATACGCCGTGATAAGATGATGTATCGCAGCATCAAAATAGAATATGCCCATGTGAAAATAAGCCTTCCCCAGCACATAGTGAATCTCTGGATGATGCTTTGAAGGAGTAAGCAGCAAGGCTTTACGTAATGAAATAACGGAGGTGTCCAGCATCTCATGCCCGGCGGCATCATCAGGCTGTTCGATACCGGAATAAAAGCCGGAGAATCCATGAAGGACAAGGTAATCACCATCGAGGGGGTCAGCAGATAAAGAAACGGTGGCCCGATCAAAAACCTCTTGGTATTCCTCGTTATGCCATTGAGATATCAGCTGTTCCTTTTCCCGGCTTAAGCCGAAGGTACTCAGGGAGAGGGATGTATTCTGAGTAAGCCAGAATACAAACCACCCACCGATTAATATCGCAATAGCAAGAAAAACCCATCGGCTAACAGCTGCGCGCTTCGATCTCTGTGGATAGTTTTTTCCGGAATACTTCATCGATCGCACGCCCTATTAGATGCCAACAATGCTAAAAAGTCAATATACCGATAGTCTGCAGAACACGATACTTCAAATCACGATCCCAATGGGAACTGTAAAAATCGAGCCGATAAGCCGGGTTCTGTTTCTGCTGCCATCAATCTAACCCGGCAATCACTTGCCGGATTCAGCAATCTACCCGCGGATTCAGAGCGAGCAACTCATCCGCTGCTTGATTTTGCTTCCAGTAAGGCTTGCCTTGACAGAGACTGTTGCCAATCTCCCGGTGAGCTCTTACCTCACCATTTCACCCTTACCGCATTATGCGGCGGTATATTTTCTGCGGCGCTATCTGTCACATCCCCTGCAGGATGTGCCCGGGAATTACCCGGTACTGTGCTCTGTGAAGCCCGGACTTTCCTCCGACCGTACAGGCCGGCGACAGCACGGCTCGATTTTAACAGCTCCCATTACGGCTGTCATTCATGATCTGCGTCCAGCTCATCCTCGTCTTCGGCATCATCTGCATCTTCATCAAACTCACTATCTTGATCTTCATCATCATCTAGCGGTTCGTCCTCTTCATCAATCAGAGAATCTTCAATATCCTCTTCATCATCTGACAGAGTATCGTCACCGTCATCCATAATATCAAGCTCTTCTTCATCTAGCAAGGAATCATCCAACAGATCTGAACCTTCGGTGTCATCGTCGAATTCACCCTCCATCAGGTCGACCAGTCCACCGGGCTCTTCACTGCTGATATCCCCTTCCATATTTTCAAACCAGTACAGGATACGGCTGCAATAGGGGCAATTATGAATTGCTTCACCGGATCGTACATCATTAACCAGCTGGTTCGGAAGCATCATATGGCAGCCTGAACAGGTACCTTTTTTTATTGGTACTATGCCGACACCTTCCTTGCTGCGAATAATCCGTTCGAATTTAAATACCAGGTCATCATCAATATCAGGAGTTACCTGTCTGTCTTTTTCCAGCAACTCATGCAAGGCAGCTTCTTTGCCGCCCTGCTGCTCGCGAATACGTGCCTGTTCTGCCTCAAGTTCCTTCTCCTGGTCCTGAATCATCGATTCTTCTCTCGACAATACAGCCTGGATCTCTTCAATTGCACGCTCTTCACGCTGGATTTCCCGGCGTAATCCCTGTTCACGATCCGAGGCCTCTCTGATTTCCTTATCCAGGGCCTCATATTCACGCTGGGTTTTAATAAGATCCATCTGCTGCTCATATTTTTCCCGGGCAGCCTCCGCCTCACTCAACCGTATTTTCAGATCGGCGAGATGCTTGCGGGTTGTTTCATACTTTTCATTACGTTCAATAAAAGATCGTTTCATTCTTTGCAGAACATCGGTCTTTGTTGAGAGCGTTTTGGGGATCTCCTGTATTTCTGCCTGAATTGCAAACTTTTGTGCAATAATATCCTGAAGCTCGCGAAGCTTCTCAAATGTTTCCTGTAACATTCTTCCTCCTAGTCCACCCACATATGCTTAATTATCTAAATAATCTTTCAATTTACGACTACGGCGAGGATGCCGTAATCGGCGCAACGCTTTTGCTTCTATCTGGCGAATACGTTCACGTGTAACATTAAAATACAGACCAACCTCTTCCAGGGTTAAACTGTAGCCATCTACGAGTCCGAATCGCATTTTTAATACCTCCTGCTCACGTGGAGGCAGGGTCGAAAGTACACCCCGGAGCTGTTCCTGCAATAGGGTAAATGCTGTTTGATGAGCCGGATTCTCAACATCCTTGTCCTCAATAAAATCACCGAGCAGACTGTCTTCTTCCTCGCCGATAGGGGTTTCCAGCGAAATCGGTTCCCGGGCGACGTTTTTTACCGACTTGACCCGACTGACAGACCAGCCAAGTCTTTCTGCTATCTCATCGTCATTCGGCTCTCTTCCAAGCATCTGCATGAGCTGACGGGATTCCCGGACAACCTTGTTTATTTGTTCAATCATATGCACAGGGACCCGAATCGTTCGTGCTTGATCCGAGATGGATCGGGTAATTGCCTGACGTATCCACCATGTCGCATAGGTAGAAAACTTGTAGCCCTTACGGTATTCGAATTTTTCTACAGCCTTGATTAGACCAATATTCCCTTCCTGCACCAGATCGAAAAAATGAAGTCCTCGATTGGTATATTTTTTGGCAATACTGACTACGAGACGAAGATTGGCTTTGATTAATCTATCCTTCGCACTCTGCATCATGGTTTTGCCGCGTACAATTTCTTCCGACATTTTCAGAATGTCCTCTATCGAGGACTCAAATTCTATTTCAAATGCCTTTAATTTCTTGTCTGTAATCTGAAACTGACGAATTTGATCCTTGATTGAATCAGCAGTAAGTCCCAGGCTCTCTTCAATCCGGGCCTTTTCGGTAGGATTCGCAAGTCCTCGTCCCAACGATCGCAGTTCCCGCATATTATCGACACGCAAGCGCTTTTCAATCCGCTCTTCTTCCCGCTGGAACTGTCGAATACGTGACGACACAGATACAAAACGATCGGAGAACTGGAGGATTTCCTGCTGATGAAACTCTATCTCTTCAACCTTCTTGAGGATAGAGGATCGCACTTTTTTCAGGTTCGGCTGACTGTCAATCGGCTCACCTTTCTGCACAAGACCCTGCTTGGTTTCAATGTAGGCCCGAAGGTCCGGCAAGACATCACGCAGCACCTCACGGTAGAACTGTGTCAGCCGGCGCCTCTCGGCCAGATATTCCGATACCTCTTTTTTGGAAAGGTTCAATTCTTTAGGATCTTGTTTTGAAAATGCCTTTTCCGCCAATCGCGAGAGTTCCGGTATCACCATTCCTGAATGCTTGATAACATTCTTGATGATATTTTCTCCATCCTCCATCTTTTTGGAAAGTTCAACTTCCTGTTCTGCAGTGAGGAGATTTTCCCTGCCGATTTCGCGCAGATACAGACGGATGGGATCATCTACTGCTGAATCCTTATCGCTGTAAACAATCCTGCGCTTGGATGGATCCTGTTGAGCAGTTTCCGACTCTTCCTCTTCTTCCTGCTCTTCCTTGTCCTCGTCTTCTTCGGCGGCCTCTTCTTCTTCCTCTAGACGAATATTGTTCTTCCCTAATAAAGCGATAACATCATCCATCTTGTCTGAATTGACGACCTCTTCCGGAAGAAAATCATTTATTTCGTCATAGCTAATGACCTGCCGTTTTTTGGCATACTCCAGCAATTTCTCCAGGGCAGGATCATGTTGCATTTCCTTCATCAGCACTTTCCCTTACATCGCGCAAAATTGTATCCAAATGAATGATCTCAGCCATAATCTCACGCTGCTGATCAATGGACTCTATGTCACTTCCTCGAATATTCTGCAGTTCTCGCTGCAAAAAACTTCGTCGCATACGGATATTTCGATCCCGCATGCGCTGAACTGCTTCCTTTATCGGCGCATCACTGTCGAATATATACTCATTACTCGCCAGCCTGTTTAATACCAAGTCCCTTAATTCGTCGTCCTCGATACGTTCAACTACCTCAGCTGCTGTGGAGTTTCCTTTCCGGAAGCTTTCTTCCAAAGCAATAAATAATTCCCGTGCTCGTTCATCCTTCAACGAATCAATCTCAATATTCTTTCGAATATACGGATAGACCTCATTATTAGCAATAGCCGAAATTCCCAGAAAAAGTTCCAGTGAAGACTTTGGATTCTCGGGTTTACCGCTTATCGGCTTCTTCGCTGGTGCTTTTTTCGTAAAACCATCACTTTTTTCATGCCTGATCGTACCTGCTACATCACTGCGTATTGCCTGAGGATCGATTCCAAGTTTTTCACCCAGGAAAGTAAAGCTCGCCTCACGCTGTACGGCAGAGGATATGCCGGAAAGATATTGAGCGAGCTCACGAATAATCTTGTAGGTGCCATCGACCGAACCTGAATCGATTTGGGAGGAGATGTATGAATATAGGTACTCGAGTACATGTACAGGAGAGGATACACTATTCTGGAGGGCGTGTAAACCTCCTTTTTCCAAAAGGTCCGCGGGGTCACTGCCTGTCGGTAATATCACCGCTTTGGTTGTTATCTGCTTCTTCTCACATAGCAACGCAGCCTTATACGCGGCTCTATAACCCGCAGAATCACTGTCAAAGACAAGTATCGCCTCTCCGGCAAACCGGGAGAGCAGCTGAGCATGCTCCTCGGTGAATGCGGTACCAAGCGGTGCAACGCAGTTCCTGAAATCAGCCTGATACATAGCCAGCAAATCCATATATCCTTCTACAATTAGAAAGTTCTTCCTTGAGCGAATAGACTGGCGTGCATTCCAGAATCCATAGAGAACCCTGCTTTTGGAATAGAGTTCAGTCTCCGGAGAGTTAATGTATTTGGGGCCGTCTTCGCTCATACCTCGTCCACCAAACGCGATTACCTTTCCTGCCTCGTTGGAAATCGGGAATATAATCCGACCGGCGAACAACGATCGTTGCGGATTCTTCCTGGTAAACAATCCGCTATGCTGAAGCAGATCCTGTGAATAACCCTTTTTACTCAAAAACTCATACAGCCAATATGGATCAGAGACACAAAAACCAATCGAAAAATCTTTCAAAGTTTGCTCGGAAAAACCGCGACGTTTCATATACTGCCTGGCGTTTTGCGATTGTGCGCTGTTCCAGAAGATATGTGAAAAACTGGTTGTGACCCGCTCATACAGATCTAACAGCGCGGCGCGTCGTTTTTCGGCTGCGGTTACCTCGCGCTTCTCAATGGAGATGCCCAGCCTTTCGGCGAGTCGTTCTACCGCTTCCGGAAACGATAGCCCCTCCATTTGCATGAAGAAGTTAATCGGTGTACCGCCCTGTTGGGTAGAAAAACAATAGTACAGCTGCTTGTCCGGATCAACAGAGAAACTGGGGGTCTTCTCGGTCTTGAACGGAGAAAGCCCCCATAACCGACTCCCCTTCGGAGACAGCTGGACATAGTCGCTCACGAGATCAACTATATCCAGCCTTCTTGTAATTTCATCAATAACATGCTGAGGTATAGCCATTATCGTATCAGTATGAACTCAACCCGCCTGTTCTTCCACCGTTCATCTTCATCGGTGTGAGGAACAATCGGCTCCATCCCCCCTCGTCCGACTGCCGTTATCCTGCTTTCACTCAGTCCACCTTCCACCAATGCATCCTTAACGGCTTGCGCACGCTCCAAACTCAGCGGCTGCAGTTCCTCCCGCTCCTCTCGCGCGGTCTGTGATATATTCACTGCATGCCCCTCAACCTGAATGCTGTAGGAACTGTAGCGGGTAAATATCTCAACCAGCCTTCTGACTATTGACAGATTCTTCTGTCCGACCTCGGTGTCTGCGTCAATAACAAGAACAGGACTATCCGGCATAAACGTAATCGATGGTATTTGAACTTTCAGCCGATCGCCGTCCCGGATGACCAGGATATCGATTGGAATTATGCCCTTGTATTCCGCAGTATTGCCCAGTATATCGCTTACAGTAAACACAAACGGATAATTCTCTGCAGAGATTACTGTCTCACCCGTAATCGAAGACCTTCCATCCCATGTAAGTGTGCTGCCGGGGGCACCACTCCCTTCAATAATATGAAACGGCCGATTATTTCGATCCTGGATTTCAAATCTCCACTCGGCAATGGCACTTGCATCCGACAGATTCAGGGCTATGGACAACGTATCGTCTATACCGTCATTATCAGGTGAAAAGGGCACCGGATTCAGCACGATATCGGCCTGTGGCGGAGTAACATCAATCCTGAAATCCCGGGTTACTGCTTGAGGCTGGTTACCCTTCTGATAATCCACCATAAAGCGAGCTCGAAAACTTCCTTCGTTTATCTCTCCGGACTCATCCCGGCCGTCCCATTCGACGCTGAATGACGACTCGACATCTGTTCCGCTGAAGCTTCTGAGAATCCGGTCATTTTGATTGATGATATCCAACCGCCATTCATCTGCACCATCAACCAGGTTCACGAACAGGTTAATCTTTTGCTCCGACCTTTCCAGGTCCTGACCAGGAGCAATAGCGGGATAATCTATTGTAGCAAATACCGAAGCTGGACGAGTGTCTACAGTAATATCGGTAATACTATGTTCTGTACGATTGCCGGCATTATCCTCTGAACGAATTATATAACGGTATATACCGTCATCAACCAGATTCCCGTCATCGTCACGCCCGTCCCAGGAAAAGTCTTCGAGGTCATAGCCCCATCTGTATTCACGTACTGTATCGCCTTGTGAATTCTGGATAGATCCCATCCAGAAATCATCCGTCAGATTCTGCTGCGAAACAGGAACAGTATCTCTCCGGTTATCTCCATCCGGACTGAACAGCAGATATTCCGCAGCAATCTCAGCCTGTGGAGCCCGGGTATCAAGAACAAAAGGATCGGTGACCGATTCCTCGAGATTTCCATTCAGATACAGTATTTCCAGGCGCGCAACATACTCACCGTCCGGTGCGGGTAGTCCGCCCTGATCCCTCCCGTCCCAGACAAAAGGAGCCGTGAGTATATCACTGCCATCTGCAGATCTGATGATTTCTTCAGTCTGAGGATTAATGATTTCAAAACGAAAATATTCAATTTCATCCTGCTTTTTCAAGTTGGGAATAATGGAAATGGTATCCTTGTTACCCGTTCCTGTCGGACTGAAGGCATCATAATTAGTGGTGACAAGCACTGGTGTCTCTTCGGTATTCAACTCAAACTCAACCTGATTGGAAGTACCGGTATTACCTGCTCTATCGGTTGAGACAAGCTGATATGAATAGATTCCATCGGATGCAAGTTCGCCAGTACTGGTTCTGCCATCCCAAATAAACTGATCGACTGCTGTGTCGTACCAGGTAAACTCCTGTACCGTCCGCCCATGTACATCACGAATAATTCCCTTCCATTCAGTTTCTGCGCTTGATTCTTGATAAAATACCTGTGTATCCCGAATACCGCTGTTATTGGGAGAGAATATCTGATGCTCGACAGAAACCGTTGCGACAGGGGGAGAGACATCAATCACAAAAGCAGGACTGGTAGCGGATGGTCGATTGCCGTTGCGATATTGAACCGTCAATTCCGCGGTGTAGCTCCCTTCAGGGAGTTGCCGACCGTTGTCCCCGTTGCCGTTGAACACAATACCGGCATCCCGAGGAACACCTGCATTCTGATATGTTCGCACAACAGTACCGCGGGAATTCCTGACCTGTAAACGCCAGTCGCGTATCCCTCGTGTATTTCCTATATCCGGAACAAGGCGAATAGTATCATTGACGCCGTTATCATCCGGAGAAAAAATAGAGCGGCTGATTGTGAGGCTTACCGGTGTCGGCTCGGAGTTTAAAATAATATTGGTGAAGCCGTCCGAACCGGAGTTCCCCGCCCTGTCCTGTGACCATTTTCTATAGCTGTAGACTCCATCGGGAACAACTTCGCTATTATCATCGTATCCATTCCAGGAAAAATCATCTGGAGAAGTGTTACTCCATTCATAAGTCCGCACAACATGATCCTGATCATTCACTATCTCACCGATCCAGAGATCCTCACTGCTGCCTGTTTGTCCAATCTCTACTGAATTCTGCAGGCTTTCTTCGGAAGGTGAAAAAATAAGCCCGTCACCTGTCGGCGGATCGAGCTCAATCACCGGTGCCTGTGTATCTACTACGACGGTGTGAACACTCGACACCCCAATATTGCCGTTATCGTCCCATGCCTCAACAGAAAAGGTATATTCCCCATCCTCTGCTCGAGCGCCATCATCTGTCCGACCGTTCCATCGCAGCTCCTCCGGGACAGGAAGCCCGGTTGTTACCGAGAGCAGTCGGTCGAGAACATTACGAACGCCTTCGCTTTCAGGTCGACGCTCTACATTCTCGATACTACGGATGACATCACCATCTTGATTGCGAATAATCAGACGATATCCCATGATGTAGCGTTCATCGGTAATTTCAACCGGAAAATGCAAACTATCCTGAATTCCATCATTATTGGGAGAAATGTAGACAACATCATCACCGGCAATCTCCACTGATGGAGGAGACTCATCAATTATGCCCAGGGCTGCATTTATACCGAGACCAAAGATCCATGTATTTCCCTGCACGGGCGATAAACCCGTGCGAACATTTACCTCGCTCTGCTGCCAGCCTCGCTCGGTAAGAAAGGTATCCTCTTCAGAGGGAAGAGAGGTCGGGATTTTGATATTCAGTCCAATGCTGGGCAGATAATGGCCTATATCCCCGGGATTTCGTTGCAATGAACGCATGTCGATATCGAAGCCGGCATGTATACTTACCCTTTCCCGTATGGTAATCTCCGTACCAGCCTGCAAACGAAGATTCTGAAAGGATGGAGCTTCTAACTGTGAGTACACGTCCCACAGGATATTTTCGTTGTACACCGGAGAAAAAGCAAACTCAATGGATGGAGTAAAGGGGGATGGATACGGAGAATTACCGGTATAGCCACGAAACCATTTCCCCATTCCAGCAATCGCTATGCCATAGCGGGCATTTTTCAGGTCGGTCAGTCTTGCAAGGGAGTGAATCACTCCGAAACTTGCGGTAATACTGCCGTCCCACCGATTTCCATAGCCGACTGAAGCCTCGACACCGGCTCCGAAAGAAAGATTGTCATACAGCTGTTTCGAAAAAGAGGTATACAGCCTGCCAAGATTTCCAACCTGCAGGGAATCCAGCTCGGAAAAGGTGAACTGCAAGCCGCCCCCGAGCACCCCGGCCGGAGTCGGAAATACTCCTCCGAGGTTGAGTATATGCCCGCCCGCATCCAAGGCGCCTGAAGAGAATTCCAGTCCGCTCAGGTACGAGAGATCCAGATGTGTACGCTGTACCTGTGCAGCTGCAGCTGGATTCACCGCATTTGCCGAAGGATATTCATTCATGAGACCAAAAGACCCAATAGTCAGCATCCGCGGTGAGAGCAATTGATCTAAATCATCGGCGCCTTCCGGAGGATTAAACTCAGCTGCTGCTGTAAACGGCAGCAGCAAGCCGAAAGCAAGTAAAAGAAAACCCTTTTGTATATACATTCTACAAACCCTGTGAGTAGATTTTTTCAATTTGTTCAACCTCCTCCAAGGTAAGCCCTTGAAATATTTCCCGCTGGAGTTCACCGAATAATCGGCTTTGTGTAGAATCAAGTTCGTCTTCATGCTGACAAAAAAACACGTAGACCGACAGCAAGTAACGGTCTTGTAAAAGAAATTCCATTGTTTTCATAGGCTGTTACTTGTTACACCTCAATCACATCACCCTCGCGAGCCAGATGAATGTTCAATGTATCGCCCCCCACTGATCGGGCATAGTCCCTTGCAGATTTCTGATTAATGTACAGTCGCTGATCATCATAGCCGGGCTCATGGTGAAACATAACAAGCCTGCGAACACCCCAATGTAACGCAAAATCTACCGCATGCACATATGAAGTATGCCCCCAGTCGTATTTCTGCAGAGCCTCACCCAGGGTATACTGCGAATCCAGGATAATAGCATCAATATTTTCAAAAAAAACACGGTTTTCCTGATTTTTTTTATAGAATTCCTCGGTCACATTCATATCTGTACAGTACATAAGCCGCTTGCCGTCAGCCTGAATCAAGTAGCCGAAGGCCCCTCCCGGATGCTCAATCGGCCGCCAGAGGATGGTATCCGCCCCCATCTGTATTTCACCACGAGGATGCAATTGATGAAACCGAATATCTGCATGCATCTTGCCATCTATGGTGACCGGAAAAAACGGCTGCCGCATGTGAGCCTTTAAATTTGCCTCTAATTCTGTTTGCGGGCTATAGATATCAATAGTATTTCCGGGAATATATGCAGGAACAAAAAAGGGAAATCCCTGGACATGATCATAGTGAAAATGGGTAAAAAAAAGATGATAGTTCCGTCCGGATACCGGACTCCCCGACTTGAGTTGAGTCTGCCAGTATTCAACAATCCCGGTTCCTGCATCAAACAGAAATGTATTTCCACTTTGCGTATCAACGGAGACACAGGCAGTATTACCGGAGTAGCAGCCGAACAGCCATTCAGGAAGGCCGGACAGAAAAGCCTCTCGCGTAGCTGGAGACAGGATATCCTTCTGTTGTATGCGCTGTACAACCGCTGAAATTTTGCTTCGCATTTGCTGGGGTGTCGTTGGCTTTGGATGACTTCCTCGAGCACCCCAGATAGTGAACCTCATTGGTGAACCTCTTCAGGAAAATAATCGCTCCATAAAGCATAGGATTCCCTGGCCCGCTGTTCAAGTTTT
>CAZANF010000009.1:0-22159 GCA_964486425.1 uncultured Spirochaeta sp.
TCCAGGCCTTGATTGAACGAGAGACCCTGCAGGAATCAGAAATACGGGACTTGCTGCAGCTTCCGTTGACAAACCGTGATGAGGGTGAGTTGTAAATGCACAGGAGTATGTTGAACATCTCCGTGTTCTGGGGAATGATACTCTTGTTGGCTGCGGCCGGTGTCCCGTCGCTTGCGGCGGAATCTGCCGGTGAGTCGTCAGATTCCGGGGCGGCGGAGATCTACATCGACCATGCCTACGATCTCCTTCAGGAAGGCTTGCTGCTGGATGCCCGGCAGCTGGCCGAACGTGCATTGCGCTACAATGAGTCCTCTGCAGATGCTCATGCGGTGGTTGCGCTGAGCTATCGGCCGCAAAGCGCAGATACTGAAACAATCCTACATCACCTTCGTCAGGCGCTGCATGGGGGGCGTCTTGTCCGATTCTCTGAAACCGAACTGCGGGTTACGCTGAGTACTATTCTCCGCAGGGTTGGAAGACTGGATGAATCTGCTGAGGTTCTTCCTGAGATTGATCATGTCGGCATTCCGAAGCAGGGGGTTCTGGAATCATGGGTTGAGCTGCACTATGCTCGCGGGGATTATCGCGATGGAGATCGATTACTGGAGGAGGGGCTCAGACTGTATCCGCGCAGTGCCGTATTAGCCGATATCCTGCTGCAGCGGGATCCCGTGCCCGATTTCTACACTCGCTCGTTTGTAGAGCATGCATTACAGAACTCTCCCCGCTACCTCCAGTCCCTGCTGCGTCTGGCGGAGATGCAAACAGATATGCAGGATCGCGAGACCCTGTATCAGCGTTATTTTGCCCTCGGTGGTTCCTCCGCAAGGGCTGCGTGGCTTCGTTTGGCGGATGCGCTGGACCAGGATATGTCACAGGAAGCAGTGCAAAATCGTTTCCGGGATTTCCGGGATAACGGCGGATTGCAGCGGTGGGATCTTCTGTATAATCTGTATGCCGGGGATCTTCCCGAAACGATTGCCCGGCAGCTTTCCGAGGAGCTGGACAGCTATACCGGTACAATATACTGGTATGAACCGTACTCATCCATGCCGTCGCAGTGGATGGAGCTTCGCGATGGAACGCTGGTTGAATGGAGCTGGGATCAAAACCTCAATGGAATGGCGGATCGAGAGGTTGGTTTTGTTGATGGAATGCCGCACCAGGCTGTCATCCGCAGGTCCTCGATTGAACAGCGCTACACCTACCATTTCTATCCATGGGTTATCGGATATGAAGAGCGCAGGAATGACGGTTCCACACATTATACTATAGTTCCCTTCTCCATGGAGATTCCCCTGTTCGACCAGCTGCCGGTCCGCAGTTCCGAATCTTGGGCGTCCCAACGTATTTCCGACCCGGAGATAGACTTTGCAATATCTCCATCGAATGATACCAGCAGAATACGTATTCAGAAATCCCGGCTTCAGGACGGGATTCAACTGAAGAGGCTGTACAGGGATGGAATGCTTGCGCGTGAGGAATACCGCGAGAACGGGGATAATCTCTTTCGGATCATCGAGTTCAGGGGCGGGGTTCCATACCGCAGCAGTGAATCATTGGCCAGGGACGGATATTTTGATATGTCGGGAATGTATATCGACGGTGAACTTGCGGCCAGGGCTTTCGATACCAATCGTGACGGTACTGCAGACGTCTGGGACTACCTGAACCAACCGGAAGCCCAGGTGTGGAGGCTCGGATCCGAGCCGTTGATTGGTGCAGTACTCGATCCCAGGTTTCCGCATCCCCCCAATATTGATATACTCTATCTTGATGATGAGCAATATCCGAACCTTCGCGTCGATTAGTATTCCGTTGATTTTTGGTCTCCTTTCATGCACAACTCCTGGAACAGGAGTGGGGCTTTCTCCGCCGCAGCGAGCTGAACAGGCGGAGAAATCTGTACGAATGCTGCTTGATGATAACAATCCGTACACAGCATTGATGTATATAGATAAATATCGCGTTCGTGATGGCTGGGACGACAAATGGTTGACTGAGTATGAGACTGAAGCTGCAGCACAGATCAGGGAGGACTTTCAGTCTTCACTGCAGACGGATGCTGCGGCACGCATTACTTCCTTATTGCAGATACTGCCTCATCTGAATTCAGAAACAGAGTTCCATTCGGAGGAGGATCTTCGCGCATATCAGATACGTGTCGCACAGATGGAATTCCAGCATGAGTATGATAATGAACGCTTTCCGACGGCTATCGCCGCTTTCCTGCGCATGCTGCAATACGAGATACCTGGTGATGAGGTCCTGGAACAGGGTTTTACTATTATCGATGAGTTTCAGGATATCTATGCATATATCACGGCATTGGAACGCCTGCAGGATATGGGGGTGGAAACCGATGATCTTGAAGAACGCTTTCAGGTAGAGAGTGTACCTGCATCGCAGCAGGTTCCCGGCGTGGCCACGGTGTGGGTGAACAAGGGTATCCGACTGCAGGATGGGGTTGGACGCCCGGACAGGATGATCGGCAGCGGTTTTTTTATTGATAGGCAAGGGCATTTGATTACCAATTATCATGTCATACAAAGCGAGGTGGATCCGAAATATGAGGGCTATTCACGGGTGTATATCCGACCGCACGAGGCCCCTGAAACCAGAATTCCTGCGCAGGTAGTCGGATTCGACCCTATTCTGGATCTGGCTTTACTGAAGGTGCCCTATACCCCTGAATATGTTTTTCCGATCAGCGGTGTCAGGGAAAGACAGCCGGGCAGCCGCGTGTATGCTATTGGAAGCCCGGGAGGGCTCTCGAATACCATTACATCAGGGATTATCTCCGCCGGCGGACGGAGATTCCTGCAGTTAGGTGAGGCAGTACAGGTAGATGCACCGCTTAATCCCGGCAACAGCGGCGGCCCTGTTCTGGATGACGAGGGGAACCTTGTCGGTGTAGTGTATGCCGGTATACCGCAGTTCAGCGGGATTACCTTTGCAGTACCATCATTCTGGCTGCGGGGAATACTCGGGCAGCTTTACGATGAAGGCCGGGTCGCGCATGCCTTTATCGGGGTTTCCATTCATGAGAGCAAACAGGGACTTGAGGTGACCCATGTCATTACCGGCTCACCGGCGGATACAGCCGGAATCCGGGTGGGAGACAGAATAACCGCAATCAATGGAAAGAGTATTGAAACCCTGAGCGGTGCAAACAGGCAATTACAGGATGTCGGTGCAGATCAGCTCATCCAGCTGGAGATCCTGACCGAGGTTGACGGCAGCAGGATTCCGGTTCGCCAGCGCCTGGTGACAGGAACGCGTTCCCAGCGTCCACTGGAGGCCAGCCTGAAGGGGGTTTCGGATTTTCCTGCCGATTTGTTTCCACCGTTATTCGGGATGTATGTCAGTGAAATTCGCAGCGGGTGGTTTTCGAGCGACTATACCGTGGACAGGGTGCTGACCGGTTCTATTGCAGACGAGGTCGGCCTTTCCGACAGGGATCCGTTTACCTTCCAGCGATGGGAGTATGATGAGGAAGAGGGTATAGTTGCGTTGTTTATCCAGGTACGCAAACGCCAAAGCGGATACATGGACAGCTCGTTCGTATTACCGGTATTTATTGAGACATCTGATATCCTGTAAATCCTTATGTACTTTTTAGATGCGAATGGATTGGCAAAAACTCCGGTCAACCTCTATAGTATACATTGTATGATTAATATGAGGACAGCATGAGTATTTCCATGAAGGTGGTTAACCTTCCACCCCGAATCACAATTGATAAGGCAGGCGACCTCAGGAAGATGCTCGAAGAGGTGCTTCGGAAGAATCACAGTGTAATGCTGCAGGTGAGCGATATACAAGAAATAGATGCCGCGGGACTTCAGTTGCTTTCGTCTGTATTGCTGTGGGGTGCTGCGAATAATGTTCAGGTGGATTTCACCGGGGTTATTCCAACCGAACTTGAGATTGCATTGCTTGCCAGCGGATTTTGCAGGACTGTACCGCATGAGGGAAGACTGCTTAAGGATTCTATACTATCCACAGTCGGTGGTGGCTATGCAGGATAAATTTCGCGAAACCTTCAAGATTGAAGCGCTAGAGCTTCTTCAGACTCTCGAATCGGTTGTTCTGGATCTGGAAAGCGATCCCCGTGATCGCGACTCTATTGCCTCAGTCTTCCGGGTGATGCACACAATTAAGGGTTCGGGAGCCATGTTCGGCTATCTGCATATCTCGCGCTTTACCCATGAACTCGAGACGGTAATGGATGAAATCCGGCAGGGACGGATGCAGGTCGAGCCGGAACTGGTGGATATCCTGCTTACATCCCGGGATCATATTCGTGTGCTTCTGGAAGAAAGTGATCCTCCGCCGGCGGATCTGCAGGAGAAATCCGAGGAGCTTATTCAGAGAGTGAGGGTCTTCAGCGGAGCGAAGTCTGCTTCCGCAGAAAAACAGGTTTCGTCGCAGAGCCGCAAGCCGCAGGTGCAGCCATCACATGAACTGCATTCTGCCCTGGTAACCTACAGAATCCGGTTTGTGCCCCATGCAGGTTTGTACCGCAATGGTACCAATCCGTTAGCCTTGCTGAAAGAGCTTCACGGACTTGGTGAATGTACTTGTATTCCGTATGTACCCAGGATGCCTCCCCTGGATATGCTGGATCCGGAAGATTGTTACCTGCAATGGGACATCCTGCTGACTACGGATCTGGGCACCCCCGCTATCTCTGATGTCTTTATGTTCGTGCTCGATGACTGCGAGCTGAAAATTGATCCTGTTGATGATCTCTCTTATGACGAGCTTGCTCCGGCCAAACGTCTCGGCCAGATTCTTGTCGAACGCGGGGTTGTGTCCGAGGATAAGCTTGAAGAAGCCCTCGGTACCCAGCGCCGTTTGGGACAGGTCCTGCAGGAGCGGGGGGTCGAATCATACGAAATCCAGTCCGCCCTGGAAGAACAGGATCATATCAAGCGCAGCCGGAAAAAGATTCAGGAAGATGCAGCTCAGCAAAGTGTTCGGGTATCCTCGGACAAGCTTGATGTAATGATCGATCTTGTTGGTGAACTGGTGACCCTGCAGGCACGGTTACAGCAGACCTCTGTGGAAATCGAAAACCCGCATTTGCTTACATTATCGGAGAACCTGCAGCGGATAACGAATGAGCTGCGGGATAGCACGCTTAGTGTTCGTATGCTGCCGATTGGGGCGGTGTTTGCGAAGTTCCGCAGACTTGTACGGGATATTTCCCGTCAGCTTGGAAAAGAGGTTGATCTGGTCACCCTCGGCGGTGACACCGAGATGGACAAAACTGTGCTTGAGCAGCTTACCGATCCCTTGCTGCATATCATCCGTAATGCAGTCGATCACGGAATCGAGCTTCCCGAGGTCAGAAAAGCCGCCGGAAAGTCTTCTACCGGAACAGTAACCCTGGAGGCCCTGCACTCCGGCGCTAATGTCGTTATCACTATCACCGATGACGGGAAAGGCCTGGACCGGGGGGCTATCCTGAAAAAGGCTGTTGAAAAAGGCCTGGTTGAATCCGATGCAAATCTTACCGATGCCCAAATTGCCGGATTGCTTACAATGCCGGGATTTTCTACCGCCAGCGAGGTTACGGAACTATCCGGTCGAGGTGTCGGGATGGATGTTGTCCGTCAGCAGGTGGAGGGTCTGGGCGGAACCCTGGATATCGGCGGGAATAATGCAGGCGGCACGGCAATTACCCTTGTGCTCCCTCTGACCCTTGCGATTATTGATGGCTTGCTCATCCGCGTCGGTGATACCTACTATATTATTCCCTTGTCATCGGTAGAGGAATGCCTGGAATGGACGGCAGGCACCCGTTCTGCGAATACGGCGAAAGAGGATTCGGGACAGCAGGTGATATCCAGCCGTGGTTCACTGTTGTCAATTATTTCCCTCCGGCATTATCTTGATATTGCTGATTCTGCGCCGCAGATTCAGCAAATAGTAGTGGTGAATCATCGGGGCCAAAAGGCCGGTCTGATTGTTGATCAGGTGATCGGCGGTCATCAGACGGTCATTAAAAACCTGGGAATGCTGTATCGGGATATACCCGGTATCTCCGGTGCATCAATAATGGGTGATGGTTCGGTTGCGCTTATTCTCGATATACAGAGATTAACCGCTGAAGTATCGCGATCGGAATACGGGAACTAGTATGGCGAAAAGTGATCCTGAAAAAAACAGTAAACCGACCGCATATAAGGAAGTGTCGACTCCGCGTCTCAGCGAGAGGGATTTTAAGGTCTTTCAGCGCTATATTGAACATGACATCGGCATCAAGATGCCGCCTGCCAAACGGGTTATGCTTGAGTCTCGCCTTATCAAACGAATTCGGGTACTGGGACTTGCAAGCTTCAGTGAATATCTGGATATCGTGTTCAGCAGCGACAGTTCGCAGACAGAACTGATTCATATGATAGATGCGGTTACCACTAACAAGACGGATTTTTTCCGGGAAAATGAACATTTTCGCTATCTGACCCATGTCCTGCTTCCGGATCGCCTGGGAGCGGAGGGATGGGGAAGGGAAGGAATGCTCAAGGTATGGTCATGTGCCAGCTCAAGCGGGGAAGAGGTGTATTCTCTGGCTATGACCCTGGAGGAGTTCTCAAGGGCCCATCCTCCGTACAAGTATCGGATCCTCGGATCTGATATCTCCACACGGATGCTGGAGCGCTGCCGCAGCGCGGTATATCCGGTGGACAGGATTCAACCGGTTCCGGAGGCAATGCGCAAGAAGTATCTGCTTCGCAGCAAGGATCGTACGGCTCAACTGGTCAAGATACGCCCCGAGTTGCGGGAGAGAACCCTTTTCCATCGGGTAAATCTCATGGAGGATGATTATGGTATCCGTGACAGCTTCAATATTATTTTCTGCCGGAATGTTATAATCTATTTTGATCGTCAGCGCCAGATCGAGCTCATGAAAAAGCTGCATGCGCACCTTATCCCGGGTGGATATCTGTTTCTCGGGCATTCTGAAACCCTGGCCGGCATGGATGTCCCGTTTCGATCTGTGGCGCCGACAGTATACCGGGGGGAGTTGTAAGGTATTATGGCAATAAAAGTGATGATTATAGATGATTCTGCAGTAGTCCGGGAGACCCTGCAGAGGGTTTTGTCCGAGGATCCTGATATAGAGGTGGTCGGCACCGCTTCGGATCCTTATATTGCTGCCCGCAAACTGCAATCCCTGCTCCCCGATGTTATTACCCTGGATATCGAGATGCCGCGCATGGACGGGCTGACCTTCCTTCAGAAACTCATGTCCCAGCATCCACTGCCGGTAGTGATCTGTTCAAGCAAGGCAGAGGGTGGATCGGGCAATGCCCTGCGGGCGCTGGAGTACGGCGCTGTTGATATCATAGAGAAACCGAAGGTTGGTACAAAACAGTTTTTTCTCGAATCCAGGACACAGGTGTGCGATGTAGTAAAGGCGGCCGCCTCTGCCCGACTATCCAAGCTGCGCTCGGTAAAGGTGACCTCAACCCGCCGAACACCGCCCCCACCGCCGACTGTTTCGAGGGATACGGGAGGTGCTTTTGGGACACAGCCCAAATTGACTGCAGATGCGGTGCTGTCGCTGCCGAAAAACAGCCAGGTAATTGAAACTACCGAGATGATTGTTGTGGTCGGGGCTTCTACCGGAGGGACCGAGGCTTTGCGTGTATTTCTGGAGGCATTGCCGCCAGATGCGCCGGGTATCGTTATTGTTCAGCACATGCCGGAGAAGTTTACAGCGGCCTTTGCAACGCGTCTTGATGGACTGTGCAGGATCTCAGTGAAGGAAGCGGAAAACAACGATACCATTATCCGCGGGCGGGCTCTGATTGCTCCCGGCAACAAGCACACGCTGGTAAAACGGAGCGGTGCCCGCTATTACGTTGAGGTTCGTGAGGGTCCGCTGGTGAGCCGGCATCGACCGTCGGTGGATGTGCTGTTCAGGTCCGCAGCCAGATATGCAGGGAAGAATACTGTGGGGGTTATCATGACCGGAATGGGTGATGATGGGGCCCGAGGCATGCTTGAGCTGAAAAATACAGGAGCGTATACCATCGGGCAGGATGAGGAAACATGTGTAGTGTACGGAATGCCTCATGAAGCATTCAAGCTTAATGCAGTAGATGTACAAAGACCGCTGGATAAAATCGCCGCTGAGGTATTGCGCGCCTCCGGGGTTCGGACATGAAACCCCGGACATGATACCCCGGACATCAGTAGAGGCTTGGCGGAACGATAGTATCAGAGGAGTAAAAATGAGATTTCTGATTGTTGAGGATGATTTGGGAAGCCGCCGGTTGCTGGAGGCTATAGCGCGACGGTATGGTGAATGTAACGTCGCGGTAAACGGCAGAGAGGCAGTTGAGGCATTCAGTCTTGGCTGGCAGGAACATAAGCCGTATGATGTTATCTTCCTCGATATCATGATGCCCGAGGTTGACGGACTGGAAGCCCTTGCACAGATACGGGCAAAAGAACGGGAGATCGGTTTATCTCCAGGCAAGGAGGTCAAGGTTATTATGACTACTGCCCTGGAAGATCCCAAAACGGTGATAAAAGCCTATTATGACGGAGAAGCTGCCGGATATTTGGTTAAGCCGATTCAACCGGAAAAGGTGGCGGATGAACTCAAGGCCCTTGGGTTATTGTAACGCATACAGGCATGCATCATTCAATATCCAAACCTGCCTTTCCTTCGGCCGAGATTATACTTGTCGAAGATGAACATGTTGTCGCCCTGGATTTGCAGAGGATGCTGCGCGGACTTGGATATACGGTAAATCATCTGTATTCATCCGGTGAGGCGATTATAGCAGATCTGGCGGAAGGCCGGAAAACACCGGATCTGATCCTGATGGACATTCACCTTGCCGGTGAGCTTAGCGGCATCGAAACAGCCTCCCATATTGCCCGCATACATTCCATTCCGGTTATAATGCTCACTGCATTTACTGATCCGAAAACCGTGGATAAAGCCCTTGCGGTATCTCCATATGGATATATCGTTAAACCCTTTGACATGCGTGAGTTGAAGACCAGTATTACTATAGCACTGCTGCGACATCGTATGGAGACCGAGGTTATCCGAAGCCGCTCCAGGCTCTTTGCCGCTGTCCAGTGTCTCCCCGACGGGATAATGATTACCGACGCAGAGGATATCATTGTTGAGGTTAACGAGGGCTTGCTGCATCTTTTCGGTACAAACAGAGACAAGATAATCGGATGCAGTGTCACGAAAATAATCGAACAATATGAGCTGGACCTCAGCGGATCTCCCTGTTGTATCCGGACATATGAGGAGAAGTGGGTCAAGGTGTTTCAGGGGCAGCTTGATGATACCGCATCCGGGCGGATAATCTCCTGTCAGGATATTACCGCCCGAGTGAGGGCCGAAAAGCAGCTTGAAGCTGCGCAGCAGAGAATGCGGCATACAGCCAAGATGGAGGCGCTTGGCCGCATGTCGGAGGGTATCGCCCATGATTTTAATAATATGCTTACTGTTGTATCCGGCCATATAAGTGTCCTTCAGCAGCATATTAATGAGTTGAATACCCGTGACAGCGGGCAAAACGACGGCGATATGCTCATTTCGAACGGAATTCAAGGTATACAGGCTGCGGCCCGTAAATCCGGGGAGATCATTCGTCAACTGTTGGCCTTCAGCCGCAATCAGGCAATGCAGTTTGAATCACTGTATATTGATCAGTTTCTCATCGATAAACACGAAAGCCTGCAGAGTTTGCTGATTGATGATTATGATATTGAACTCAGTTTGAATAATGGGGCTCACAGGATATTGATAGATCCGGGGAGTCTCAATCATGCCATTATCAATCTGGTGCTCAACGCACGGGACGCCCTGCCGGGGAGCGGCCGCATTCTCCTTCAAACCGAGTGTATTCATCTTGAGGAGGTTCTGAATACGCAGATTGACTCTATACCAGCCGGAACCTACACCGTGCTGTCGGTTTTAGATCAGGGCAGCGGGATTTCGTTCGAGACTGTTGAACAGATATTTGAACCATTCTATACCACGAAAACCGGGTCCGGCGGATTCGGATTGGGATTATCAATAGTATACGGCATTGTAAAACAGAGTAACGGCTATGTTCAGGTACACCCGAATCATCCGAAGGGGACTATCTTCCGCCTCTATTTCCCGGTTCATACCCCGGATTCGCATCAACCTTGAATCAGATTCCGCAATCGGGTATATTCCAATCACATGATTCCACAAAAACTTATTCGCAATTTTTGCATTATCGCACATATTGATCACGGTAAATCGACCCTTGCCGACAGATTTATCCAGCGTGCACGGGTGGTTGAAGACCGCCTGTTCAAGGATCAGATTCTCGACAGTATGGATATCGAGCGGGAGCGAGGGATTACGATTAAATCGCAAGCCGTGACGGTTCCTTTTGAATCAAGGGATGGAAATCTCTATCATCTGAATCTGGTTGATACCCCAGGGCATGTTGATTTCTCGTACGAGGTCTCACGAGCCATCTCCTCCTGTGAGGGAGCTTTGCTGCTGATAGATGCAAGCCAGGGGGTAGAGGCGCAAACCCTGGCAAATCTGTACATGGCGGTCGAGCATAATCTGGAGATTATTCCCGTCATAAACAAGATTGACCTGCCCAGTGCGGATATTGATGCGGTACTGGAACAGATTGAGCACGATCTCGGTCTTTCGGCTGAAGACGCAGTGAAAATCTCGGCCAAGAATGCAATCGGCATAGATGAATTGCTGGAGAGTGTGGTTGAGCGAATTCCAGCCCCCACCGGAGACTACGATGCCCCGCTGAAGGCACTGATTTTCGACTCCCACTATGATACCTTCCGCGGAGGAATTATGCACTGTCGCTTCTTTGACGGGGTGGTTCGACCGGGGGATGTGATTCACATGCTGGTTACCGACCGCCATTTCACTGTCGAAGAGGTTGGCCGCTTTCGCATCGGATTTGAACCCTGCGAGGAGCTGCAAGCCGGTCAGGTCGGCTATATAATCGCCGGAATTCGTACGATAGGGGATATTCGCGTCGGTGAAACCGTAACCCATCAGAATCGTCCGTGTGCCGAGGCCTTGCCGGGATTTCGCGAGGTGAAATCCGTGGTGTTCTCGTCCATTTTTCCGGTTGATGCCAATGACTACTCGGAACTGCTCTCCGCTATGGAGAAACTGCAGTTGAACGATGCGTCGCTCTTTTTCGAGAAGGATTCTTCGGCTGCGCTTGGATTCGGATTCCGCTGCGGCTTTCTGGGTCTGCTGCATCTGGAGGTTGTGCAGGAGCGTATCGAACGGGAGTTCGGATTATCGATTGTATTTACTGCTCCATCGGTCAGCTATCGAATCGAGCAAACCAACGGTGAGACAATTACCGTGACAAATCCCCAGAATTTCCCTGCACAGAACGATATTGAACGCACCTTTGAGCCGTATATTCGTGCGACCCTGATTACCCCTGCAGCATATGTTGGTAATCTGATGAGCCTGTGCACCGAGAAACGCGGGAATCAGATTGATATGGTGTATCTGGACAGTAAACGGGTCGAGCTTGTGTATGAGATGCCGCTGTCCGAGGTGCTGTATGATTTTTACGACCGGTTGAAATCCCTCAGTCGCGGATACGCATCCTTCGACTATGAGGTTATCGATATGCGTCAGACCGATCTGGTGCGCCTGGATATACTGCTGAACGGACAACCGGTCGATGCACTCTCCATGCTGGTATTCAGGCCGAATGCTGCTCCGCGGGCACGCGCGGTGTGCAAAAAACTTCGTGACGAAATACCCAAGCATCAGTTTAAAATACCGATTCAGGGCGCCGTCGGCAGCACTATCGTGGCCAGGGAAACAATAACCGCACTGCGGAAAGACGTTACTGCGAAGTGTTACGGTGGGGATATCTCGCGGAAGCGCAAGCTTCTGGAGAAGCAGAAAGAAGGCAAAAAACGAATGAAGATGGTGGGGAATGTCGAGCTTCCGCAAAAGGCGTTTTTGTCGGTCCTCAAGACCGGCAGCGATGACTAGGATGGTCGGCACCGGTAAAGCAGCTGCTCCCATCGATCGATGTAATACCGGATCATAATGTCAATTTGAGCTGGGTGGGGGTTGGGCGGCAGCCCGTAGGTGATATAATCAAGTTCCGGTCCGAGTATATGGCCGGATGCAACCATTTTCCCGGCCTCCTTCAGCCGTGCTATTTCAGTCCCGGCGACTGCTGCAGCCTTTGCGTCGGTTCCGTCTGTATCTCCATCCGGCATGGACTCGGCAGCTGATTGCTGCGGCGCTATCCGATTCCAAACCTGCTGGTATCTTGTTTTACCGCCCGTCGGCGGAAGATCCGGATACGCCGCTATTCTCTGCCGGAACTCCTCCGGTCGGCATACCGGCAATCCGATGGGAAGCCCCGTTCCACCTACTGTTCTGCAGCGGCTGTTTCGAAGGGTAGCCCGGGTTGATTCCTGGTATCTTGAAAGAACCATATCGGTATAAACCATACTGCCGTCACGAGCCTCGGCAATCCGCTGACTGCGGGGTGCGGCATGTCTATACCATAACGGGCTGACGAGCCGGTGCTTACGCAAATGTTCGCTGATGACCGGCGCACTGCCGGCCGCATGACTTTTTTCAGTCAGATATGCAAAGTCTATTCCTGCGCTAAGCAGAGGCCCGGACAGCAGGGATTCCGCCAGATATATCGCAGCCGGCCCCACGCTCCCAAGCGGCGGAAATCCGGGGAGTTCTGCTGCATACAACCGATCCATCAGCGAGTTTTCGGCAAACCTGGTGTGTACCCAGCGGATATGCTGCGAGGGCAGGAGACGCACAAGTCCGGGGTACGAGCTGGAGTCTAAAATATACTCTGTCCACTCGGGAATACCGGGAGTAAAATCGGCAAGATTTGCGAACTGGGATTCCAGCACCAGCACAATATCCGGTGGTGTATTATGTGCAATAAGGGTTGGAAGGATAGTGTCTACCGCAATCAGAACAGCTTTTTCCGCGATTAACTCAAGCAGCGGCAGAAGCTCCTCGGTGGACGGTCCTGCTCCGATTATGACTGCCGGTATGTCCCGGGCCTGGCCGGGATGAGTCGGGAGTGATAGCGGCGCATCAACTGCGTCCGGATAGTTTGCGATTGAGTTTTTAATCCACAGGCGTCCGAGGTGGAGTTCAGTTGCACGATTCTGATATTCACCCCGCAGCACCCCAAGCAGCAATCGTTCAATCTCGGAGTATCGTCCGGAATGCAGCCGGTAGCCGCCATTCAGGGAGATAAATCTTACCCGGCGTATGCCGTTTTTCGACGCCATACGAACCTCATGTTCCAGTACTGCCAGATCATTGGCTGTGAAGTAGGGTATGTTCTCCGGTAAATATGATTTTCCGAGTACTGCATCAATTTTGCTATCCAATTCAAGGCTGTACAGAATTGATGAGGGGGGCAATTTTGCCTGGATTTCGCGTAGTCCGATACCCAGTAGCGGACTGCAGAGAATATAGAGGGTATCTTCCCCGAATTGCAGTGAATCAAGCCTGCGGTGCACCCCGGCAGTCGCCGGAGAGGTATACATCGGGCGTCCGTCTATGTAGACCTGATCACCCGAAATAACAATCTCTCTGTCGCCTGCCGGCATGTGTATCAGTTTCCTGTATTCATAACCTGAGTGAACAGGGTTTCCATAAACTGATCCTCTATCAGATCAGAGTTCAGCAGATCATTCTCCAATGTGCGTCCTGCTGTCTGCTGTACAAAGTTCGGGTAGAAGGATGCCAGCATTTCATTTGTCTGCTCTTCCGCGTCGCGCTCCTCAACAGGATTAATCACTACAATTCTGTTCTGAAGTGAAACCGGCTCGGCAACTGCATTCAGCGGCGTCCCGAAGGCCTGGGTGAAAAAGCTGCGGTTGGTATGTACATTGCCCAGTTCAGTATTGCGTTCTACAGATGCGAAGTACGGGAGATTCCCGTAATTGATGGCGAAAAATTCTGTGTCGTAAGCCTCAATCTCCATTTCGGCAGCTGCTTCCTGAAAACCATTATCCCGTGCTGCTTGAGTGAACTCTTCTGCAACGTTCTGGAAATAATCGGCAATCACTCCTCGTTCATAGTTAAGCAGATAACTCCGGACTTCACTCAGGAGTTCATCGTTTTCGGGATCCGGTGATTGTGCAGATCTGTTTATTTTGTACAATACATAAGCACTATTTGCTTCTACCAGGGGAGATACCTCGTCCTGTGGAGTGGAAAAGAGCTCGCGAACCGGTTCTTCGGATGGGAAATCCGGCAGGATATCGTAGAAATAAATCTCACCTGCATCGCCGCCGAGCTCGGCAAACATATCTCCGGAATAATTTCGTGCCGCCTCCTCAAAGCTTGATTCTTCACCAACGATCTGATTGTAAATGTCTTCCGCCTCTTCCAGGCTGTAGTTTTCTTTCTGCAGGGTGATAGTCGATGCCTCTACCGACTGGAAGAGCTCCGGTTCCTCTTCCATGTATGCCCGCAGAGCACTGTCAGGATATGTGTCAAAAGGAAAGGATACATACTCGACCCGGCGCTGCGGCGAAGCCATTGATGCGAAAAAATCACTTTCTGCAGCAGCGGTGAGGTTATACGACAGTACATCCCGCAGATACCGGTCATGAAGCAGGTCTTCCTCCGTAAGCTCCCGGAGCTCATATTGCTGCTGGGAACTCAATCGTTCATACAGCCGGGAACTGAATCGATCGTTCTCCTGGAACTGCGGATTCTGCGCAATGGCACGGTCAATCTGCTCGGGGTTTATCGGTATACTGCTTTGCTTTGCCCGGTGTACAACTGCGGTGTGAAACAGGGTTCTGTCATATGCACCGCGCCAGATTTGATACATTTGCATCTGTGGATCTTCCTGAGCCTCCGATTCGGAGGCCTGCTGTTCAAGCATCTGCAGCTGACGTGCAAAGTAATTTCCCGGTCTATATTCTATCGGGGTACCGTCATAGTATCCGAAGATCAGCCGGCCGCCGGCTTGCTGGCCGCCCACACCTCCGACAAGCGGACCGCCGATAAAGGTTACAACAACAATTACCAGTATTGCAACGCTGAAAATATAGAGGCCCTTCCGGCTGCTGCCGGTTTTCCTGGGGCTGTTTTTTTCCGGAAATTTGGAAATATTACTGTCTTTGTCTGAGGCCATACGTGTGTGTTCCTTGCGGTTTGAATATGGATAAAAATCGTGTTAAACGGTACCACGCTCGGTATCATTTGTCAACGAATCCATCTTTCCGGAGACTGCATACCCCTGGTGCTGAGGTTTTTTTCATAAATAATCTGTGTAGGATTGACACCAAACCGCAGCTCTGATATATTCCGTAAACGTTGAGGGGGCGTGGTGTAGTCGGTTAACACGCCGGCCTGTCAAGCCGGAGATCGCGGGTTCAAGTCCCGTCGCTCCCGTAAACCCCGCTCATGGCGGGGTTTTTTTCTTTAAATCGGGCTGTAGCGCAGGGGCTAGCGCGGGTCGTTCGGGACGATCAGGTCGGTGGTTCGAATCCACTCAGCCCGATTTTATTTCCTTTCTGTTTTCTTTCCCTTTTTCTCCTCTTATGCCAGTGCGCTTTCCTGTCGATGATGTACACGGAAGGTGGTCCATGGTAACTAACACATTTAAACACCAATTCAGTCATCTGCTGCCGATCATTTTGCTTATGCTGTGTGCTCAGGTTTTTGCCGCTGAGGGTCTGCAGCATGAGGTGCAGTCCGGAGATACCTTATTCAGTTTGGCACGTCGCTATGATGTGAGTGTGTCTGAACTGCGGCAATTGAATAATCTTGATGAGGATTCCCGAATCTTCATCGGTCAGAAGCTTCAGCTGCCCGCCAGATATACTATTTACACCGTAGAGCGCGGCGATACCCTTTTCGGTTTGGCAAGACAATTTGACAGCAGTGTATCTGAGCTTCGTGATTTGAACAGACTGTCGGAATCAGATGTCCTGCGTATAGGGCAGGAGCTCAAGATTCCCGCCAATACAACTGATGATGGTACCTCGACCGTTGCCACAGGCAGTGATGATGCTCCCTCTGAAAAAACGGCTGAGGATATAATTGATTCAATTTCATCCGACTCGGCGATAATCACCTCACCGGATCAGCGCGGAAATATAGAGGATGGGGATCGAATCTGGCCGCACGATGGAACCCGTACCGAGGCCGACGGCAAGTTTCCCGGGGTATATATTACCGGCCGGGAGGGTGACCCGGTACTGAGTGTAAGCAGCGGCCGGGTAATCTACAGCGGGCCGCATACTGCCTTCGGTCATGTTGTGTTTGTACAATCTTCCAGTGGCTATATCTATGTATATGGCGGTAATGCCTCGCCGGATGTCACTATTGGCCAGCAGGTCAGACCCGGCGCTCAAATAGGAGCAATTGGAGGAAACTCGTTTACAAAATCTAACGCGGTTTTTTTTAGTGTTTGGAAGGATAATCAATTTTTGGAGCCGGAAGCTGCTCCGCGTTCATAAACTCAGTTTATGGGGGAAAGAAATGTAAAATAAATTGACGGGTAGCCGAATGCGCGATAGGTTAAGTGGGGAGCAGGTAATTGGTATATCATTGGATGGAGTAAAAACGTGAGCAAACAATCCCGAATAGCAGTGGGAGATAGCGATTCTCTTTCTCTGTATCTGAAACAAATTGCGAAATATAAATTGTTGACAGTCGATCAAGAGCTGGAAATCGGGCGGAAAATCGTTGAATTGCGCGATGAACTCGCCCGGATAACCTGCGAGTATCGGGAAACCGGCGGTGACGTACACAGCTTCATGAAAAAAAGCACAACTGTCGAGCATGAACTGCGTGAACATAAGTCACGAATGATCAATGCCAATCTCAGATTAGTCGTGTCCATTGCAAAAAAATACCAGCATCGCGGGCTCAATCTGCTTGATTTGATTGATGAAGGTAATATCGGGCTTATTGAGGCTGTGGAACGATTCGACTACACCCGTGGATGTCGCTTTTCTACCTATGGAACATGGTGGATACGCCAGGCCATTATTAAATCACTGGCAGACAAGGGGCGTATAATCCGCATTCCCATTCATATGCTGAATACCATAAAAAAGTGCTTCTTTGTTGCAAAACACCTAACTCAGGAGCTCGGGCGCGATCCCAACAACCGCGAAATCTCTGAATATATGGATCTGCCGGAAGAAAAGGTGAAGGAGATCATGCGGCTGAGTCAGGATACGACCTCCCTGGATACTACAGTGGATGACGACAGCAGTACTGCACTTTCGGAACTGATTGAGGATGAGCATAGCGAACCCCCGTTCGAATCCGTCTTTTATCTTTCCCTGCAGGACACCTTGAAGGATGTGCTTCATGAGCTTACCGACAGGGAGAAACGTATCATTATGCTTCGTTACGGCCTGGACGGTCAGGGACCCTATACACTCGAAGAAACCGGCCGGTTTCTTGGTATAACCCGTGAACGTGTACGGCAGATACAGGAAAAGGCCATTCAGAAATTGCGCTCTGCAGATCGTATTCGGGAGTATCAGGAATTCCGGTAACAGCCTCGATAACGGGCCTGATACACCCGCACGCGGTGCGTCTCCGGACAGTTCTTACTGCGGCTGCTGCGGTATAAAGATACTGAATCGAACTCCTTGGCCCGACCTGCTGTTTATGCTGATTTTTCCGCCCATTTCCCTGACCTGCGCATGCACGAAAGGTAATCCCATACCCTGTCCGGCGCTCAGATTCTCTTCATCCACTGTGGTAAAGCGGGGGTGAAAAAGAAGACGAATTAATTCCTTTTCATTGCCTGATTCGTCACCTTCCATGGTTTTGGCGGTTGGAAACAGCTCCAGCGTCCGGGCCTGTTTTTCAACCTTGTCAAAGTCAACGCCGGCACCATCGTCCTGGTACACTATCTCTATTCCGTCATCCTTATTTCTGATACTGACGTGAAGCTGAGATATTTCAGCTTTGCCGTTCTGCGTGCGAATCTCGGCAGGCTCTATACCGTGAGCATAGCTGTTACGGATAAGCTGAATAAGGATGTCGCGGACTGAACGGCGGTAATGCTCGGGAAGGATTTCGATCCCGGAAAACTCAATCTTTCCCGGGCGTTCCCTTACGCGGCTCTCGCGATCAGCAATCCTGCGCAGGGCCCGCTCCAGCAATCCTGCCTGGGACAGGCCGGCTGCTTTTGAAGCGCTTTGAAAGTTCACCAGCTTTTCGATAATTGTTTTGGTATCCTCAATGGCTTGCTGAATGCCGCCGATATCAGCGGTGAGCTGGAGCATATCCCTCCAGATGGGATTGGGAAGGTCAAGTATTTCCTTGATGTGCTGCTCCAATCCATGCAGGGTAATGCCGAAACTCTCCAGGCCCAGCAGCAAGGCGTTGCCCTTGATGCTGTGTATAGACTGAAATATCGACTGCAGGGTTGACGGTGTATCAAGTCCTTTATCCCGTAACATAGCATTAATCGAATCCAGTTCCTGCTCCGTATCCTCGATAAACTCCGCCATAAGCTGCGGGTCTACATGCAGCACCTGGAAGAGGGTTTCCATCTCGCGAAGATGCCTCTGCTGTTCGGCTGCCATACGTGCGGTTAACTCTACCTGAGTTGTAATGTCGTAGACTACGGTAAGAATATGCTGTTCGGCAGCCCCGATTTTTACCAGCTCGAAGCTGAACTGCAGGGTTTTTTCCCGGAAGCTGCCTTCGCTGACAGGAATAACCAGTTTGATTTCCTCCAGCGGGTTTATGTCATGAATAAGCTCCGGGTTAAGGCTGTCGTTCAGCAGCATCGGCAGATAATCCTGCAAGGCGTTCACGGCCTGTGTATTAAGGTACGGGGTCAGTATTTCGGTTAAGGAGCGGTTCGCGATTGCACCGGTTTCCAGCAGATCTTCCAGGAACCTGCTGTATGAGGGCAGGATCCTGAACTGTTCATCCATCAGAAAGATTCCTTCCTTTACATTCTTGAACACGGCATCGGTTTGTGACTTTTCCTGGGATAGTGCTTCCGCTGTCTGCTGGAGTTCGCGGTTAGCAGCATAGAGGTTGTTTTGAGTAATATTGCGTACGATTTCATATACGAGGCCGAAGAGGAATATGAATATGTAGCTGCCGATAATTCGCAGCCCATACTGCATGGAGAACTGCCAGGTGCCCACCTCGGGGATGAACAACCCGGCAAGGATTACCAGCAGCAATATACCGGACATGAGGCTTCCGATTTTAATACGATGCAGAAAGAGGGCTATGAGCGGGAAGCTGAATAGCCACAGGATCCCGGAACCCTGCTCACCGCCTGAAAGATAGAGGTAGCAGTACAGCAGAAAAATGGACAAAGAAGCAATATAATCGCCGACAACGAATCGCCTGGTGGCTCGTATAAAAACAAAACCAAAAACAAGAACGAGCGAGGCTGAAGCCGTGGCAATTGAAAGCGAAAGATTATTACTGAAATAGGATACCGTTGAGAAACTTACAAGGGTCGCTACGCCTACAAAAATAACCGTATTCAGGAAGATGATTCTGCTGCGAGTCGATATCTCATAGGAATCATAAGTACCGCTTGTGAGAATATTATACAGAAGACTGCGGCGGAAGGGCTTGTTTGCATTAGACATTATTATAATGCACCCGGTTTCAATATAATGTTTTCCAATCCTACGGCGAGGATGAACTCTCCATGTGATGTCTCACAGGGTATGCCGATTATTGGTATGTTGGAGGGCCATGCAATATTGTGTACCGGCCCGCTTATAATTGATGGAAGAGATATGGTGAGTACATATTGCTCTAGTCCCTTTTTGGCATTCCCTGCCACTATGTTGACGATTTCACCGATCGCATCAATTACATCATCGGTTACCTCGGTCGTTTTTGTTCCAGTCAGGATACTGGTAAGGTTAACGGCCAGCGTCCCGGTCATCATAATCGCGACTACACCGCGTGAGTCTCCGCCGATACCTATGAGAGCGGAAAGATCCCACCGATGATTCTCTTCACGATGAAACAGGAACGGTTTCCCCGGAACGGGCTGCTCATTGAAAAAGTCCTCGAACACATGAGTGGTCGCGTCGACGAAGGGTTCAATATATTGAATGCTCATTTTTTCTCCTAAATTTCCGGATGCCGCTGGTCAGATTAACTCCGGCATTACCCGCCGGATTTTTTCCAGTAGAGCCTTTTCCGATACCGGCTTTATGATATAGTCGGATACCCCGGTTTTTACTGCCTCAATCACATTGTATTTTGCCGCTTCGCTGGTAATCATGATAATCGGGAGCCTGGCAAACTGCTCGCTGCAGCGCAGCTCCCGCACCAGTTCAATGCCGTTGAGCCTGGGCATATTCCAGTCGAGGAGGAGTAAATCGATGGCATTTGTATGCAATATATCTAAAGCAGTTACTCCGTCACTTGCTTCCATAAATTCAGAATCCCTGAGATCACGATGGGAAATTACGGTATTTTTTACAATATTGCGCATAATGCGCGAATCATCAACAACAAGTATTTTCATCTCTACTCAAGTGTATCCATTTCCGGTTGGAATGCAATATTTTACTAAAAAATAATACTGTATCCCGGGGCTGCTTATATCCCATTAATGTGTCTGTGGAATTGCTTGACGCCAGGTTGTGAATTACGGAAGTTATAGCTGGAGGGTCTGCATGAGTACAGTAACAGGTATCCATCATATAACTGCAATTTCCGGTGATCCACAGGAAACCCTGGAGTTCTACCAAGGTGTGCTGGGGATGCGTCTCGTAAAACGCTCGATTAACCAGGATGCGCCCGATACATATCATCTTTTCTTTGCTGATGCCGAGGGTCATCCTGGTACAGACATAACCTTTTTTCCGTGGCCTCATTTGGGGGCCGGACGGCATGGTGCGGGTAACTGGGGAGAGGTAGCACTTTCGATACCCTCGGACAGCTTGCAGTACTGGCAGAACAGGATGGAGCGATTCCAGGTTGATGCCGATCAGCCGGAAACTAGATTCGGTGAAAAGGTGCTGCCGTTTCGGGATCCTCACGGCATGAGGTTGTCGCTTGTGGAATCGCCGCTGTATCAAGGGTTTGCCTTTACACCCTGGGAGAAGGGACCTGTTCCTGCAGAATACCAGATTCATGGACTCGGGGGGGTTCAACTGGTAACCCGTGATATTACCTCATTCGAGAATTTTTTCGGCACAGCGCTGGGGTTTCAGCCGTCGGCAGAAGAGGGGCGGATACAGCGATATTCAGTGGGCGAAGCTGCTGCCGGTCAGCGTATTGATGTGCGCCTTGATGCATCTTCACCACGCGGGAACTGGGGAATCGGCTCCGTTCATCATGTAGCCTGGAGGGCTCCCGACACAGAGGCCCTGGATGTTTTCCGTCAGGCAATCCGGGGAGCCGGAGGAAATCCGACCGATGATATCGACCGTTTCTGGTTCGTTTCGCTGTATGTTCGTGAACCCGGCGGAGCACTATGCGAGATTGCTACCGACGGCCCCGGGTTCGGTGTGGATGAATCCACGGATGATTTGGGGACTTCACTGGTACTGCCAAGCTGGTATGAAGCGCAGCGTCAGAAGATCGAGAACGGACTGCCGCCGCTTCGGGATGTGGATCCGGGGGAATACCGGTAGATCCGGATCTACCGTGCATTTATGATATCATCAACCTCGGATTGAATTATGCGTTTAATGAATTGATGGACCTTGTGGCGCGGCAACCCGTACAGCTCCGGTTCAAAGAGAAAGATGTGCACCAGCTGTCCGGATTCCAGCTTCCGGGATCCATAGACGCGGGCGCTGGTGCTGAGTCGCGTTCCCCACAGATTCAGCTGGATGTCCTCACACAGTTCGTTTTTCTCGGTACTTGCATTCAGTTGTGCGGAAAATCCGGCACTGGAGATATCGCGAATAAATCCCTCGGTAGTAGTTCCCATTCGCCGGATATTTATACGTGCCTTGTCGTGCGGACAGGTTGCCCGCACATATTTTCTGCGCCCCTTAGCCTCATTCAGTGCAAGGGATTTCAGCAGAATGGCTGCACTCTGTTTGATTCCAAGCTTCAGGGTAATAAAGCCGCATTCTATACCGAGGTCGGCAATGAATCGCTTCGACCTTTCCGGATCGGGATTGTAGGCCAAAACCC
>CAZANF010000010.1:0-22008 GCA_964486425.1 uncultured Spirochaeta sp.
CGGGGGAGCGTCGGCCGAACTGATTGCGCAGGATGGAGATTACTATACCGTGGTGCTGCTGGATGACGGGCCGCTGGTGGTGAAGGATTCCGCACTGACCCGTGCCGACCGTGCCCAGATATTGCTGTATAACCTGCTGCCCGGGCAATCGGCCGGGTTGAGTACGGCGGATCGCGAGGTGGAGGTCATTCCCGCGGTCTCGCCGCGTAGATCCGGCGGGGTTGTCGTGAATCCGGCCGAAGCAGAGTTCGCGGTCGTTGTCGGAGAATCGGCCGCTGCGGATTCGGTGGATTCGGCGGTCGAAATCGGTGATATAGGGCTTGAACGCGGACAGTCATACGCTGTCTTTGTGCATAGCCGCAAAAACGAAGCTGCTGCCGTGGTCCATCGTGCCGCTGTGCTCGCCGAGTAGTGGAGTAACCCCGCGTGGTATTCAGCACCCAGATCTTTCTGCTGCTCTTTCTTCCCCTCTTTCTCGCCGGGTACTACGCTCTGCCGTTCCGGGCCCGTTCGGCCTGGATATTGCTCGGCAGCTGGATTTTTTACGGCTGGTGGCGGATTGATTTTCTCGGCCTGCTGGCTGCCGCTACCGTTTGGACCTATCTGCTGGGTCGGATTGCAGCCCGGGGAGGCGAGACAGCCGGGCGGAGTCGGAAACCTAACCCTGCCCGAATTGCCGTAATTGCCGGAATCATTCTGAACCTGGGCTGTCTGGCCTATTTCAAGTATTTCAATTTTGCGATTGATAGCGTGAACGCAGTTTTGTCGCTGGCAGGAACCAGGCCGATTTCCGCCTGGCAGGTGATTCTGCCGATAGGCATATCGTTTTATGTTTTTCAGGCTACCAGTTATCTGGTTGATGTGTACCGCGGCGATGTTCCGGCTGCAAGCCGGTATGTTGATCTGGCGGCCTACATTGCCCTGTTTCCGCAGCTCATAGCCGGTCCGATTCTGCGCTACAAGGATCTTGCCGCCCAGCTGGAAACTCGCAGCCACAGTCTGGGGAAATTCTCCGAGGGCGCATACCGCTTCATGATCGGGTTCTGCAAGAAGGTGATTATTGCCGATACCGTAGCCCTGATCGCGGATACCTCTTTTGCGCTGGAGCAGCCGGGACTCATCGGCGGCTGGCTGGGCACCCTGTCCTATACGGTTCAGCTCTATTTTGATTTTTCCGGATACTCGGATATGGCCATCGGGTTAGGTCTCATGATGGGCTTCCGGTTTATAGAGAACTTTCGCCATCCCTATATCTCGCGCAGCATAACCGAGTTCTGGCGTCGCTGGCATATCAGCCTCTCGACCTGGCTTCGGGATTATCTGTATATTCCGCTCGGTGGAAATCGCAGGGGACGGCGACGGACGTACCTGAATATATTGATCGTCATGCTGCTTGGCGGGCTGTGGCACGGAGCCGCCTGGACCTTCGTCGTCTGGGGTGCATGGCACGGAATGCTGCTGGCACTGGAGCGCCGCTTTTCGGTATTGCAGAAGCGCTGGCAGCAGTTTGCAGTCGTGGCCGTGCCGACAACCTCGCTGCTGGTGATCCTTGGCTGGGTCGTATTTCGTGCCCCTGATTTGTCGGCGGCACAGCGAATGTATGCCGGAATGTTCGGCGGGCAGGGGCTTGGACAGACGGCCATGCTTCAGGCCCAGATTGGTCTGCTGTCTCCCTTCATGCTGGTAATCGGGCTGCTGCTGATGTATCTGGCGCCGTTTCTTCACGCGGATGCATACCGAAGAGATCCGGCAGCTGCGGCCGCCGCAGACCCGACCGCAGCAGCAAATCCGGCCGCAGACCCGGCCGCCGCAGACCCGGCCGCCGCAGACCCGGCCGCCGCAGCTGATACCCCGCCCCGTGTCGCGCAGCCGCCTGCCGCTCCCGGAAGCCTGCCGGCATGGCTTACCCATGCCCGTCTGCTGCTGATCCCGCTGTTTCTGATGGCCGTGCTCAAGCTCGCCGCAGAATCATTCTCACCGTTCCTGTATTTTCAGTTCTAGGAGGAGCTGCAGTATGCGTGTATTTGGAATCAGCATGATCGTCCTCCTGGTTACCGGATTTGTTGTAACACTGCTGAATCCGGCCTTCATCTCCGACCGATCGAAACCCGAGCAATTCCGGCAAGTCCTGTCGGGTGACTGGGCGGATGCCTACCAGACCTCGTTTGACCTGCAGTCTCCGTTGCGGGATGTCGGCCTGGAGGTATGGGGCAGTCTGCGTTTCGGGTTTTTTCGTGAGGGTCTTCCGGGGGTAGCGGTGGGCAGTGATAACTGGCTGTTTACCTCCGAGGAGTTTATTTCCCTGCCGAGCCAGGCCCGTGAGGAAGAACGCGCGGCAGCGGCGGCAGGGTACATTGCCGGGGTTCGGCAGCAGCTGCAGGACTACGGCGCACAGTTGCTGGTTGTACCGGTCCCGGCAAAGGCTCGCGTGTATGCAGAAAAACTCGGCCGCTACCGGTTCCCCTCGCAAGCCGAACAGCGGTACACAGATTTTCTGGCTGCACTGGAGCGAAACGGGGTGCCGGCGGTGAACCTTCTGCCGGTCCTGAAGGGAGACAAGGAATCCATCCCGGCATCGCCGCCGCAGCTTCATAGTCCGGGGCGGGAGTCCTTTTTGCATACCGATACCCACTGGTCGCCCGCCGGGGCGGAGGCCGCCGCCGCTCTTGTTGCCGACCGGTTGCGTACCCTCGGGGCACTGACTGATGCCTCCGGACGCAGCTACCAGGTCGAGCTTGGTTCAGAACTTGTCTACGAGGGTGATCTGCTCAATTTTATCCCGTTAGGCCCTTTTCGGGGGCGTCTTCAGCCTGAACCCGATGTATTGTATGAGGTAGTGGTCGAAGCCGGTCCGCCCCCGACGGCAGGACTGTTTGATGACGCTGCTGTTCCGGTAGTGCTTGTCGGGACCAGCTACAGTGCAGCCGAAACATGGGGATTTCAAGCCTTTCTGCAGTATAATCTGCAGCATGAGGTGCTGAACCTTGCCGAGGAGGGTGAGGGGCCGTTCGCGCCGATGCGTTCCTACCTGCAGAGCGACACCTTGCGTGAAGCCCCTCCGGCAGCAGTACTGTGGGAAATACCGGAGCGATATTTGCCGACAACGGAGAATCCGGGCGGCGAGTGAGGGTATCACCTAATACGGAAGTTACCAGGAGGAGTCACAATGAAGGAAATTGATTTTACTGCAGCTGAATGGTGGAATCCCCCTCGACGCAGTGAGGTGACGAGGGACCGGGTCGAGATCACCACCGATCCCGGTACTGATTTCTGGCAGCGGAGCTACTACGGGTTTCGAAACGACAATGCCCCGGCACTGCAGCTCGAAATCAGCACAAACTTCACTTTTACCGTGAAGGTGTCCTTTGAATACCGGAACCGCTTTGATCAATGCGGGGTCATACTCTATCTGGACAGCAATACCTGGTTCAAGGCCTCGATTGAGTACGAGAATGCCGATTTCTCCCGTCTCGGCAGCGTAGTTACCAATTACGGACACTCCGACTGGGCAACCACCGACATCGAAACCGTGCACAGCATATGGTATCGACTCAGCCGCCGCGGCCCGGATTTCCTGGTTGAATCATCACCGGACGGCCGCGATTTTTCGCAGATGCGGGTATTTCATCTGCACGTTCTCGGCGAGACGACCCCCGTGATGGGGGCGTCTCAGCCTCCGCTTCCTCCGCAGCAGGTGATACCCTGCGGACTGTATGCCTGCAGTCCGGCCGATTCTTCGTTCACTGCGCGCTTTTCCGATTTCACCTTGCAGGATTGCATCTGGTCTGCGCACAGCTGATTGTGTTTACGAAAACGCCCCCGAAAGGTAATCTGAGGTCTTCTCTTCGGTAGGGCTGGAAAAGAGTTTCGGGGTGGATGCAAACTCGATAAGTTCACCCACAAAAAAGAATGCGGTATAGTCGGCTACCCGCTGTGCCTGCTGCATGTTATGGGTCACAATAACGATGCTGACCTGCTGTTTCAGTGACTGAATCAGTTCCTCAATCCGCAGTGTGGAGGAGGGGTCCAGCGAGCTGGTCGGCTCATCCATCAACAGTACCTCAGGGTTTACTGCCAGGGCGCGGGCTATGGACAGCCGCTGCTGCTGCCCGCCCGAGAGGCTTCCGCCGGGGCTTTTTAACCGGTCCTTCACCTCATCCCACTGGGCGGCATCACGCAAGGCCCGCTCCACAATCTCATCCAGCTTGGCGTTTTTTCGTACCCCGACCAGGGTGAGACCGGCTGCGACGTTGTCATAGATCGATTTTGTCGGAAAAGGGGTCGGTTTCTGAAAGACCATGCCGATCTTGCGGCGTACTACTACCGGATCCACCTGCGGTGCATAGATGTCCTTGCCGTCCAGCAGGGCGTGTCCCTTTACCTCCGCCTCCGGGGAGAGATCGTGCATCCGGTTCAGCGCACGCAGATAGGTGGTTTTTCCGCAGCCGGAGGGGCCGATTAATGCCGTTACCTGGTTATTGTATACCGGCATCGAGATGTCTCGTACACCGTAGACGGTTTTATTATAGACAACCGACAGCTTGTCGCTGTGCATCCGGATTTCCTGGTTTTCTGTACTCTGGAATGTGGTATCTGTATTCATGAAGGACTCCTTATGAGATATTCTGGGTGGAATTCCGCGTCAGGCGGGTTTCCATACGCTGGACAACAATGCGACCGACTATGAAGGTCGTCATAACAAACAGAAGCAGTATGATCGCACCTCCCCAGCCCATTGAGTGCCATTCCCGGTACGGGCTGATCGCCAGACTGTACAGGCGCTGCGGCAGGGTGTCCATTGGTTTGGTGAGATCCAGTGTAAGATAGTTATTTCCGAAGGATGTTAGCATCAGCGGTGCGGCCTCTCCGGCGGCACGAGCGAAGGCAATGAGTATCCCGGTAAAAATCCCGGGGCGAGCTGCAGGCAGTACCAGCGACATGGTGACCTTCCAGCGCGGTAGTCCGAGGCTTAATCCTACCTCACGCAGACTCCACGGGGTAATCTGCAGCACGCTCTCGGTAGAGCGGGCGATAATCGGAACCATAACGAAAGCCAGCGCAACAGATCCTGCCAAAGCCGAAAAACCGCCGGTGTTTTTTACCACCAGCGCGAAGGCGAGCAGCCCCATGAGTACGGCGGGCATACCATTCAGGGTGCTGGTCATGAGACGGGTAATCGGGGACAGGGGATGCTCCGGATACTCCGACATCATAATCCCGGTTGCGATGCCGAAAGGAACCGCCATAGCCAGTGCAATCAAGTCGATTACAACCGTACCGATGATTGAATGAATCAGACCGGTGGGCCTTCCTTGCATGGCGCGGCTTGGACTGCCGAGTTCCTGGGTAAAGAATTCCCAGTTCAGTGCAGTTATACCGTTAATAATTACATACAAAATGATAATAAAGAGCGGGACAACTACAATCAGCGTGAGCAGAATTATGAGTCCTTCTATCGCACGGTCGCGTGCATAGCGTGCTTTCAGGGTCATGAGTGATTCCTTTTCATAGTCAGTTTGCGTTGAATAACCGCCGCAATCAGATTGATTCCGATGGTCAGTATGAACAGGTAAAAGGCTACAGCCATAATGCTGGTGTAGTGGAGGTTTTCAACAGCCTCACGAAACTCGTTGATAATGAGCGACGGCATGGTTGCAGCCGGGCCGAACAGGGTGAACGGTACGCGATTGGAGTTGCCGATGAGCATGGCGACTGCCATGGTCTCGCCGAGACCGCGTGCAAGCGACAGCAGTACCCCGGCAATAATCCCGGATCTCGCATACGGCAGCACCGACATCCGAATAACCTCCCAGCGGGTCGCCCCCAGGGCGTAGGCGGCCTCCCGCTGTTCTCGGGGAACCAGCCTGATTGCATCCCGGGAGAGTGCCACGGTATACGGTACAATCATCAACGCCAGAATAATGCTGGCGGTTATCAGATTGTAGTTGGACGGGGCTCCGAGGTAAGGAACCAGCCACTCGGCACTCTCTACCGCCCATATGTATATCGGCATATAGAATGTGTCGCGCATAAACGGGGCGAAGTTGAAAATCGCCCATAAACCGATGACAACACTGGGGATTGCAGCCAGCAGATCTACCAGGGTATTGATAATTCGGGCCAGCCATACAGGCGCATACTCTGCGGTGAAGATTGCAACCCCGAGAGCCGGCAACAATGCGAGAATAAGTGCGCCGAAGCTGGTAATAAGGGTGCCGAGAATAAACGGCAGTGCACCGTGAACTCCCGCCACAGGATCCCAGGTTGTGGTGGTAAGGAAATCCCAGTATCCGAAGCTCTGAAATGATGGCGCCGCCTCGATCCATAATGTAATTGCCATTGCAGCGGCCAACAGGATAATGCCGGAACTCAGTGCTACAATAATACCTTTAAAAACCCGGTCGCCGGGTTGCCGGTACCGAGCCGGGGTTAAGTCTGCCATAGAAATCTCCTCTATTCGGCTGAAGCTATACGGGCGAAGGTAGGGGGCTTTCGTTAGAATTCGGTTAGGATTTGGTTAGGATTCTTGCAAAAAAGGGGAGCCGTGCACTGCACGGACTCCCCGGCTTTTAAGGAGGCAGGTGGATTAGAAGCCGTTAGCCTGCACCTGGTCGATCATCTGCTGTCCGACCGGAACATCATTGTACTTCAGGTTGCTGATCATTTGAGTAGCAATTTCCTGGGCATCATCCGGTAGGCGAGCGAAACTCAGTCCTTCATTCAGATCCTGTCCCTCAGTGACAATCCAGTACAGGAACTTTGCTACCTGCTCGGCCTGTCCCTGGTTTGAGATGGCTCCGTTGGCATCCATGTTTTCGTAGACGAGTGCCCAGCAAAACCCGGTGATCGGATATCCCTGCGGAGCGGAGGTGTTGGTAAGTGACACACGTCCATCTTCCGGGATTTCTACGGCAGCTGAAAGGCTGGTAGCCTGAAGAGAAGGTTCAATAACGTTTCCTGACTGGTTTCTGACGCTTCCATAGCTGATGTCGTTGAGCACTGCATATACCAGGCTGTTGTAACCTAAAGCACCAGGTGTGCTCTGTACGATTCCGGCTACACCCTCGTTTCCATTTCCGCCGTTTCCGGTGGGCCAGTTAACCGAGCTGCCGAAACCTACGCGATCCGCCCAGCGCTCGCTTACCTTGGTAAGATAGTCGGTAAAGATAGCGGTGGTACCGGATCCGTCCGACCGGTGTGCGATCTGGATCGGCAGATTCGGCAGATCAACATCGGGGTTCAGTTCAGCGATTTTGTCATCGTTCCAGCGGGTGATCTCACCCAGAAACGCGCCGGCAATGGTTTCCGAGGTAAACACCAGACCGGTTTCCACTCCTGGAACATTGTAGGTCAGTACTACATCGCCCAGTGTCAGCGGCAGGTTGTAGGCAAGTCCGCCGGTTTCATCTCGCAGCTCTTCCATCAGATCGTCTTCCAGTGACTTCTCGGAAGCCCCGAACATAATGGTTTGTTCGGTAAACTGGCGAATTCCCCCACCTGAACCGATTGACTGGTAGTTTACGGTTACCTCTCCATCGGTCACATCGCGGTACTCATCTGCCCAGGCAGTCATGAGTGGTGCAACAAAAGACGCGCCGGCGCCAAGCAGTTCATATCGTTCACCTTCAGCCTGCTGATCTCCAGCCTGATCCCCAGCCTGCTGTCCGGCAGCAAACACCGGCAGACTCAGGACAAGAGCCAAAACCGCAACTGCGGTCGTTCGAAATAATTTCATATGATTCTCCTTTGAAAAAAATCTATGCGCCCAATCTGTGTGTGATGTGTTAGGCCATTGATTGTTTTTGGTTAGATTATGGTTAAATTGAACTATATCAGGATCTTGCGGACCCGGTAGGTAACCATCTCGGCCAGCACAACCGAAATGAGTACCGTCATCAGGATAACCGATACCTGATCCCATGCCAGCGAGGCAATCGAGGAGTTCAGATACAGCCCGATACCGCCGGCTCCGACAATTCCCAGTACCGATGATTCGCGGATATTGATATCCCAGCGGTAGATGGTAATCGAAAAGAAGGCCGGGGTTATCTGCGACACAATCGCAAACCACAGGATATGCCAGGGACCGGCCCCGACAGCGGAGATTGCTTCAACCTGTACCTCGTCGATCTCCTCAATCGCCTCATACAGCAGCTTGGCAATGAAGCCGATCGACCGGAATGTTATCGCCAGGATTCCGGCAAGCACCCCGGGACCCAGTATGGTTACCAGCAGCAGTCCCCATATGAGGGCGTTAATGGAGCGGCTGGTGACCATAATCAGGGTTGCCGCCGGCCGGACAAACCGCTTGCTGGGTGTAGTGTTCCCGGCGGCAAGAAACGCCAGCGGAACCGCAAAGAGTACCGCCCCTATCGTACCCAGTGTGGCGATGACAAGGGTGTCCCACAGCGGACGCCAAAGGCGCTGCATATAGCTCCATTGCGGGGGGAACATACGCGACATCATAGTTGCCAGCTGATTCGGCGCATCCCAGAAAAAATCCCAGAAGGTATATTCGCTGATAATCCGGAACGAGATGAGGGTCAGCAGGAGAACGGCAAGAAATACCAGCCATTGGGTCAGGCTTTCCTGCCGGGAATACTTGCGCCAGCGAAGGCCGGCGGCAGTAGTGTGAAACGGCATTAGTGAAATCTCCTTCGAATCAGTGTCGAGATATACTCGGTAATCATAACGATGGTGATAATTAAAATGAGTACGGCAGCAGCTACCTCATAGTCATAGCGGGCAAAGGCTGTGTTCAGGGTTGCCCCGATGCCCCCGGCACCGACGATTCCGATTACCGAACTCTCGCGAAAATTAATGTCCAGCCGGTACAGTGAGAGCCCGACGAATCGGGGCATGATTTGCGGGGTAATAGCATAAACCACCCAGATCAGCCATGGTGCTCCGGTCGCCCGGACCGCCTCAAGCTGACTGGAATCTACCTCTTCAATCGCCTCGGACAGCAGCTTGCCCAAAAAGCCAATGCTCCCGAAAGCCAGGGTAAACACCCCCGCCAGCGGCCCGAATCCGATTGCGGCAACGAAAAAAATGGCGATGATCACCTCCTGGAAGGAGCGTGACACCGACACAATCCCCCGGCACAGCAGATACACCGGCAGCGGGGCGATATTGCGGGCTGCTCCCAGTCCTATCGGGACCGACAGTAGAATACCCAGTACCGTGGCTGTAATGGTCATGGTCAGGCTTTCCATCAACCCCTGCCACAAGGCCCCGCCGCGACTGGCGAAATCCGGCGACAGGAATCCCGAAAAGAAGGATCTCGCCCGGACTGCACCGCGGATAATCCGTTCGATATCGATATGTATGCTTCCAATCGCGGCGGCCAGGAACAGCAGCGTACCCAGATACAGCGCACCGCGCAGCCATGGTGAGGCAATCATTCTAGGGGCTCGCCAGGTTCTGCTATTCACATCCGGCCTCCACTGAAAATGCCGCCTCAATGATGGAGGCATCATCGATTCCATGGTGATTCTCCTCCTGCTGCCGGTTCGGGTTGTGCCAGTCCTCCTCACCGTAGATCTCGGTAAGTCGGGCAGTTGTCAGCTCCGTCCGTCCGCCGTCGAACACCACTTTGCCCTCTCTGAGCCCGATAATCCGGTCGGCAAAGGCTTTGGCCAGCTCGACATCGTGAATATTGATAATTACGGGCAATCCGCGCTCGCGTGCCAGGTCGCATATCGTGCGCATAATGGTACGGCTGGTTTTCGGATCCAGGCTGGCGGTCGGCTCGTCCACCAGCAGCAGGACCGGATCCTGTATCAGAGCCCGTAAAATCCCGACCCGCTGCCGCTGTCCGCCGGACAGCTCGTCCGCCCGTTTTTCGGCATGCTCCTGCAGTCCCACGCGCTCCAGCAGCTGCATGGCCCGGGTTACATCAGCCACAGGATACCTGCGCAGCAGGCTGCACCAGAACGGCAGATAGCCCAGGCGGCCCGACATTACATTTTCAAGCACCGTCAGGCGCTCAACCAGCGCATACTCCTGGAATATCATACCGATATGCCGCCGGGCATGACGCAGGGCTCGCCCGGAAAGTGCGGTCAGATTACGCCCGTCCAGGTGAACAGTTCCCTCGGTCGGTGTGACCAGTTTGTTAATACAGCGGATCAGGGTGCTTTTGCCTGCTCCGCTTGGTCCTATCAGGGCGACAGTCTGCCCTGCAGGGACGGTAAACCCGACCCCTTTCAGGGCCAGGTCACCGGTTTGGTAGGTTTTAATCAGGTTTTGTATAACAAGCATGGCAGGCTATCGATATTCAACACCGGTCGCCTTGTCGATAGTGCGGATAACTGCCCAGTGCTCCTGGTAGGTAATCGGCATGAACTGCGACTCGTCGTTTCCGCCGCCGAACTCTTCCTCAAGCCGGGTTCCGGACCAGTCAAAGCTGGTAAACGCTTCGACAATTTTTGCGGCCAGATCCGGGTGCAGATTGTGGATGTACCCGTACCCGGTAGTGGGGAAGGTGTCGCTGGTATAGATGGTGCGGACACTGTCCTGATCTACCACCCCGCGCTCGATCATACGCTTCATAACCGAGTTGGCAATTGCGGCTGCCTCGTAGTCGCCGTTTGCAACCCCGAGGATGGACGCATCATGATTGCCGGAAAACGCGGTCTGGTAGTCCTCGTCTACCGCCATGTCGAACTCCGCCGACAGCAGGGCTGTGGGAGCCTTGAACCCGCTGTTCGAGGTCGGGCTGACCAGTGCCAGCTGGCGTCCGCGAAGGTCTTCCATCTCGGTGATATCGCTGTCGGGCTGGGTGATAATCTCCATTTCGTAGCCGTAGCTGCCGTCCGCTCCCGCCATAATGACGAAGGGTACGAAACCGGCGGTATTCACGGCCATCGGGACCGAACCGGTATTCACCCCGGCAATGTGCAAGCGCCCGGAACGAAGGGCTTCAAGCTGAGCGGCATAGTTCTGTACAGCGAAAAACTGTACCTCTTTGCCGGTGACATCTGCCAGATGATCCAGGAACTCCTCCCATACTCCGCGGTACACCTCGGGATCCTCGACAGGTGTATATGAAAAAATCAGGGTAGAGGGGTCAAGCCACTCGCTTTCGTCCTCCGGCGGGTCGGCTACCAGGTCATTGTTCTGATCGATGAATCCCGGCAGCAAATCCCCGTACTGCTGCTCCGTTTGTTCCGTTTGTTCCGTTTCCTCCGCCTCGCTGTTGCCTGCACCGAACACCAGTCCGGCGGTCATGAGCAGCAGCATTGTGATGATTATGTGTTTTCGCATAATGCATCCTCCTTGTTTATAGTCATGCGTCACTTTGGTGCCGTTCCGGTTAGGGATTTGTTTGTTTCCGATGATATTTGGATTAATTACCCGATCCGGCCGGTTATGTAATCGTAGGTTTCCTGCCTGGACGGGTGCTGAAAAATGATCTCGGTTCTATCGTATTCAACCACCTCTCCCATAAGGAAGAAGGCCGTTCGATCGCTAATCCGGGCTGCCTGATTCATGGAATGCGTCACAATAATGATGGTGTAGCTCTGTTTCAACTCGGAAATCAGATCCTCGATCCGTTTGGTCGCAACAGGGTCCAGTGCACTGGTCGGCTCGTCCATGAGCAGAACCTCCGGCTGTACCGCTAACGCCCGGGCAATGCACAATCGCTGCTGCTGGCCGACCGACAGGCTGCCGCCGGAGTGCTGCAGTCTGTCCTTTACCTCGTCGAACAATGCAGCCTGAACGAGTGCTTTCTCCACCGCCTCCTGCAGGCGGCTGCGTTTACGGAATCCGACCAGACTGAGTCCGGCGGCAACGTTGTCAAAGATGGAACGTGTAGGAAACGGGGTCGGTTTCTGGAATACCATTCCCACCTTTCTTCTGAGCATGATCGGATCCACCGACGGCGACATGATGTCGGAGTCGTCCAGCAATACACTCCCTGAAACCCTTGTATCGGAACGGTGATCGTGCATGCGGTTCAAACACCGGATGAAGGTGGATTTCCCGCAGCCGGACGGCCCTATAACGGCGGTCACCTGATCTGCATACATCTGCAGATTCACCCTGTTCACCGCGGTGTTTCGGCCGTCGTACACCACAGAAAGATCGCGTGTTTCCATTCGTGTTCGCATTTCAACTGCTGCATGTTCTTTCATCGGGCAGCCTCATCGCTTCCGTTGGTAAACCAGCGTACCACCCCGATCTTGTTTCGCGCTGCGCTGTAGATCATGCCGCCGTTCCAGTATTCCAGGGCGGCGATGAGCGAATTTCCACCGTCCTCGGGGGTGCTTTCGGGGCCGCGATAACTGGCAAGTTCCAGAAAGGTATCAAAATCCTCCATATACAGGGCATACTGCCGCTTGTAGAAGTAGCTGTTCCATTCCTCAAGCCGGGTAAATCCGGCTCCCTCATCCTCCACGATAAACCGGGCTCGTTTGCGCAGGTCGTACCATACCCGTATCTTCTTGTCCGGGTCGCATTTGTTGCCGTGGCGAATGCCGTTCTTGATTATCTCCGACAGCTGTTGGTGCAGCAGGTTCCCTTCACGGAATGCCTGCGGGGCATCCGACAGCACCTGTTCGGTATATTGATGAATCCTGTCGTACATGGATGGGAACTCGATACGCTTCATACCGCGTGCATCAAATAACTCGTTTCTGTCGTCTATGATCAGCTTTTTGGGAATGAACATGATGTATCCTCCTGATGTGGTGCGTTATGTTCAGCCGCTGCCGGCGGAATCTGCAGTGCCTGCATGGCTTCCTGCCTGTTCGGGTAGATGTTCAGCAGGGAGATGATGTTTGACATGGTTAAGACCCGTTCGGGGGATCCCTGAAGACCGGTTACCATCAGTGCTCCGTGACATTTCTTGAGCGACTGCAGCATATAGATAAGAACCCCGACCCCGGAGCTGTCGATGTATTCAAGGGACTGCAGATCCACAATAACCCGACTGCACCCTGCTGCAAGCAGGGAGGTGAAGCCGGAACGCAGTTTGCCGGATGAATACAGATCAATCTCCCCCTGAACGGCCAGGTACGCTGTACGCTTATCAATCTGTTCTGTGGTAATGGTCATAGCATCCTCCTGGCGGCAAATAACCGTTCGGATGTTAGTTTTCGTTTAGGAAGTTTCGCATTCCGACAGACACATCATTTTCTAACACAACCCGTAAAGGCTGTAGGTGTAAAAGATGATAAGGAGCAGTCTATGCAGGCAGTAACCCAAGATGTATTTCGCAGGATTCCGTCGGAGCAGGTTCATGGCTCATCAATTTTACGGGTGGCAAGTCAGTTCGTGTATGTCGGCATAGACGACAATATTGAAACAATTGCGGACGGATTTTCCCGTCATGTCGAGGTGCTTGCGGTCGGGGTGGTGGATGAGGATGACCTGCTGATCGGGGTCATTGAACGTGGAGAGCTGTTTCATCGCCTGGGCAGACCGTTTGGCCGGGATATTCTCTCCCGAAAGACTGCCGGAGAGGTTGTCGAAAGGGTTGAGTCCTTTTATTACGAGTCAAACGTGTTCAGCGTGGCGGAATTGGTGGGCAGAAGTGCAGGAGACCGCGAGAGGATTCGCTATTTCGGATTGATTAACGACAGAGGGGGATTCGTCGGACTTTTTTCCTCGATTGATATACTGGTATACCTCTCTGCAATAACCCAGGAGGATATCGATATGGCTGGCGTTCTGCAGGAGCGCATGCTGCAGCAGGGGACCTTTCAGGAAAGCCACTGGTGCAGATTTATGGGGTTTTCACAGTTTGCCAAGGGTATGGGTGGAGATTTCTCCTATACTGCAGCACTGGGTAACGGCAGGTACTTTTTTACCCTGTGTGATGTATCCGGCAAGGGTGCGGCAGCCTCAATAATCACCAGCATGTTGTGGGGGATGCTGCGGGTATATGACTGGTCGAAAGGGATCGTGCAGCTTATTACCGAGATAAACCAGGCGGTTATTCAGTCCTTTCATCTGGAGAAATATCTCACCGGTATTTTTGCACATTACAATGAACAAACTCATGAGCTGCTCATAGCCGACATGGGGCACAGCCATGTATATGTTTTGCGGGGAGAGCGGGTACTGCATATCGAGAGTGAACGAAAGAATCTCCCTGTCGGAATTCAGTTGAATCTGGAGCCCTCCCTGCTGCGCGTCCGCTTGAAGCCGGGGGATATGCTGGCAGTGGCAACCGACGGGCTGCTGGAACAGGAGAACGAGGATGGAGTCTGTCGCGAGATCGAGCAGTGGCTGCAGCCGGCAATCGGTACTCCTGGTGAGGAAATCTGCGGGGTCCTGCAGCAGAATTTCAATGATTTCCGGGGTGGAGTAGTACAGCTGGATGATGTGTCGGTGCTGTTGATGCAGGTGTTGTCATGATGCGCAAGGTGGTATTCGGACGATCGCATCATATGGGGATCCAGCTAGTTCGTTCAGTTATTACCAGCGGCGCCGCAACGGTTGCCGACTATGCGGTGCTGATTCTGCTGGTTCGGTATGCCGGATATGCCGAAACCATCTCGGGTATGGTAAGTATGTGCGCAGGATTAGCGGTCGTGTATGTGCTGGGCCGCAGCTGGGTGTTTCCGCATATTCCAAAGGGATACCGGCGGATAGAGTTTATTCTGTTTCTCCTGATTGCCGGTGCCGGGGCTGTCTGGCATATTGCTATATTGCGCTATGCGGTTCTGGGAGCAGAGATACATTACCTGGCGGCGAAGACCGCTGCTATGATGGTAACCTTCCTGTGGAACTTCGGTATGCGCAGGATAACAGCGTCTGTTATTATACAGCGTGCGCTAATCATAATCTAACATAACCTTAGTACTCCTCTCATCTGGAGTACATATGAGATCGGTTCCCGGGATTTTTACCGCAGTACTAAGCATCATTCTTCTCGTTCTGCTCGCCGTACCGGGCTTTTTGTATTTTGAAATCGATACGGAGAGTGAGGCATCTGCCGTTGTAGAGATATCCGGCTCCAGCTCCGCCGCCCCGCTGCTTGAGTACATGGCCCGCGAATATATGCGGGACGGCAGCAGAGGTTCGATCCGGGTAAACGGCACGGGTTCCACCGACGGTATCCGGTCGGCAATAGAGGGTGTAGCGGATTTCGGCATGTCCAGCCGGGAGCTGACCCCGGAGGAAACAGCGGAGAATTTGACTGCCGCGACAATCACCTATGACGCGGTAGCGATCGTGGTGCATCCCGACAGGCCTGTGTATTCGCTCAGCCTGGAGGAAGCGGCCGATATCTACCGGGGTAACGGAACAGATGAGCCCTTCGGGGATGAACCAGCGGTTGTATCTCGTGAACCGGGATCGGGTACGCGAGGTGCCTTTGAAGAGGCCCTGGATTTCGCCGGATATCTGCGTCATGGGGCAATCGAACTGGATGGTAACGCTGCCGTCCGTGCCGCCGTCGCGCGCAATCCTGCTGCAATCGGGTATATTTCAATGGGATTTCTGATTCCTCAGGTGCGAGCGCTTACGATCAACGGGGTACAGCCAAGCCCCGAGACCGCTGCAAACGGACGGTATCCCATCGTTCGTCCCTTCTTGCTGGTATATCGCGATTCCGGGCTGACTGCTGCTGCGCGGCGGTTTCTGGACTGGGCACTGTCACCCGCCGGACAGAGTACTGCCGCCGGATACTGGACGACTGGAGGGAGAAGCTATGACTGATCATGAACGCAGGCCTGCTGATATCCTGCTTCGGCGGGTTCTGCAAATGGCTGCCGGGTTTGCAGTCGTGCTGCCGGCGGCCCTGTTTGCGGTTGTGCTGTATCTGGGTCTGCGCCCCCTCTTCAATGCGGCAGGCCCGGGCTTGCCTGATTTTCTGTCCGGGTTTGAATGGCGTCCGGAACAGAGAGAGCTGTTCGGGCTTCTGCCTCTGCTGTCGGCGACTTTTGTTACTGCCGTCGCTGCGGTTATCCCTGCCGCCGTGGTTGCAATTCCCGCCGGACTTTTCATTGTCGAGCAGCTGCCGGTGGAATGGAATCGGCGTGTGCAGGGCTTTGTCGAGCTTTCAGCCGGAATACCCGGAGTGGTTTACGGATTTGTCGGGCTCATGGTCGTTGTGCCTGCCCTGCAGAACCTGCCGGGTTTTGCCGACGGCAGATCGCTGGCCGCTGCAGTGATAGTCCTTGCCCTGATGTGCCTGCCGACTATGCTAATGTTCAGCATTCGCGCCTTCGCTGCGGTGCCGGTGTCATACCGTTGGGGTGCCAGGTCACTGGGAGCCTCTCCTCTGCAGACCGCCTGGCGGGTAGTCTACCCCGCCGCCCGCCGGCAGATCGGAGCCGGAATGCTGCTCAGCAGTATCCGTGCCGGCGGTGAGGCTGCGGCAGTCGTTATGGTCGCCGGGAATTCCCCGCAGGTTCCGGCCGCACTCTCCGACAGCATTCGCACCATGACCGGGACAATTCTGCTGGAAATGGGTTCGGCGGAGGGCGTGCACAGCGATATGCTGTTCACGGTCGGGCTGCTTCTCTGCGTGATGGTGCTTGCCGGTCAATGGTACGCAAGCTATCTGGGGAACCCGAAAGGAAGGATATGGTGAAGCGACCTGCCGAGACTGTGCTGCGAACCGGAATGCTGCTTGCTGCGGTAGTCGCGATAGCAATACCCCTCGGAATAATTGCGTTTATTCTGGTCGGTATACTGACTCACGCCCTTCCGGAAGGAATTTTCACCCTCGGCGGTTCGTATTCACTTGTGCCGATGATGCTTTCGAGTCTTATGCTGGTCGGGGTTACCCTGGCTCTTGCCGTACCGGTTGGTATCGCTGCGGCAATCTATCTGTCCGAGTTCAGTACCCAGGGGCGGCTATACCGCCTGGTGCAGCTGGCGGTTGACACCCTGGCAGGAATTCCCCCCATCCTGTACGGGCTGTATGGGCTGTTTATCTTCAGCCGCGCCATGGGAATGCGGCAGTCTATCCTGGCCGGGGGGTGTACCCTGGCGGTTATGATACTCCCGGTGGTAATCCGCACGGTGGAGTCGACACTGAAGGATGTGCCGGTTGAGCTTAGACGCGGGGCTATTGCCTTGGGTGCCTCCAGGTATAATGTCCTGCGCCACATCGTGCTGCCCGGTGCCGGGCCGGGTATCCTGGCGGCGATACTGCGTTCAATCGGGCGTATCGTCGGCGAGGCGGCCCCGGTGCTGCTCACGGTGGGGGTTGCTCGCAATCTGCCGCAGGGGCTGCTGCATTCGAGCAGGACGCTCAGTGTGCACCTGTACTACACCGCTCAGGAGGCCGTGCTGCATCAGGAGTATGGCGCTGCCTATGTAACGGCAGGGATCCTGATCTCGGTTACGATTACAATGCATCTTGCCGCACGGCTGCTGCGCCGCCGTCTGCACGGGAAAAATCAAAGGGAGGTTGAGTGACACCCAAACTGTCAATTAGAGATCTGGATCTTTTTTATGGTGATCTGCACGCCCTGCGCGGAATCTCGCTTGATATCGAGTCGACCGGGATACTGGCACTTATCGGGCCCTCCGGCTGCGGAAAATCCGCACTGCTTGGGGTACTCAACCGGATGAATGCCCCGGATGCACAGCATACCGGATCCGTAACCCTGGACGGCATGGATATCTATACCGAAATCGACGAGTATGAGCTGCGGCGGCGAATCGGAATGATCTTCTCGAGTCCCAATATCTTTCCCATGAGCATCTTCGACAATGTGGCGTTCGGGCCGCGTATGTCCGGTCAGAACAGCATAGCCATGCTGACGCAAATCGTGGAAGAGGCCCTGATTGATGCAGAGCTGTGGGACGAGGTGAAGGACCGCCTTGATAAGCCTGCGCTGCGGCTTTCCGAGGGGCAGCAGCAGCGGCTGTGCATTGCCCGTGTCCTGGCTCTGCATCCCGAGGTACTGCTGATGGACGAACCGACCAGCACCCTGGACCCGATCGCAACCGGCCGGATCGAGCAGCTGCTGCAGCGGCTGGCCGAACGGATGGCGGTGCTGCTGGTGACCCATGCAGTACAGCAGGCGTCGCGAATCAGCGAACGAACCGCATTCTTTCTGGATGGCGAGCTCATGGAATGCGGCCGCACGGAGGATCTTTTCCTGCAGCCCCAGCGGCAGGATACCGCAGATTATATTAGTGGACGGTATCAACGATGAGTGTTGTGTTTAATATTCAGACCATTAAAGCGGATTTACAGGATTTCCAGCGTGATTTCGAGCAGATTAACAATCGCATAGCCATGCGGCGGGAGGATGTCACCGATACCATGATCGCCCAGATAGTTGATGCCTACCGGTTTCTCAATGATCTGTTATCGCGTGGAATGGATCTGTTTACCCCGGCCGGGCTGAACTCCCTGCTTGAGATGAATCACATCGTACTGTGCGGAACCGACAGCACAACCCGCAGGCAGTATTACCATCACTTGAATGAAACCAGAAAGAGTTTCCTGAAACGAATAAAGCCGATCAAGGAATGGGTGCTGCGCAAGCGCGATAACGGAAACCCGCATAAACTGGCTGCCGGATTCTACTCACGGATGCTGAGCCAGCCCCAGCTGTTTCTGGAAGGGAATCACCGGACCGGGAATATCCTGCTGAACTATCTGCTGGTGAGCAAAGGCGCCGAGCCCTTTGTTATCTCCCCGGCGACCGCGCAGGCGTATTTGGACATATCCGGTGATATCAAATTCTCCAACAAGGAGAACTCTCTGGATGCTAATGTGAAGCTGCCGGGCCACCGCAAGCGATTCCGGCAGTTCCTGGAAGAGAACTGCAGTTCACGGTATGTAATCGACGGGGAGCGAGTATGAATGCCCCGGATATCGGATGGTATACCCTGCCGGCGATTCTTGGTGCCTTGACTGTTTTTCTGCTCGGCATCGGACGGATTACTGATTCGGTGCTGCGGCAGAATCGCAGCCGGTTTATAGCGCTAATTACCGGCAGCCGTAAGGGGCGCCTGCAGGGCTTTCTTCGCGGGGCGGTTGCCGGCAGTCTCTCCGGATCACCATCGGCCGTGGTCGTGCTGCTGGTGTCGGCAGCGGATTCCGGGCAGGTTCAGCTGAAGCGGATCACCGCCGTGCTGCTGGGCATTAACCTGGGGGCGACAATATCCGGCTGGCTGCTGGCCCTGTTCGGGTATCAGTTCGGGCTTGCACCCGCCGGCATCCTGATGCTGGCGGCGGCACTGCCATATGCGGCCGGACTCGGCAAGGGCGAATCCGCTGCCGGTGAGATGGTAATGGGTCTTGGCCTTGCGCTGCTTGGGGTTCTGCTGATGCAGCAGTACATCCCGGCCGGCGCGTCTGAAACGGCGTGGGTGCAGCAGTTCGGCAGAATGGCCGATACCGGAGCCGGGATCGCAGCCGCGGTACTGGCAGGCATTGCCGGAGCCGCAGTGTTTCGCTCTTCTCTCGGAATTCTGGTGCTGGCGATGAGCCTGGCATATCAGGGCTGGCTGCCCCTGTATCCTGCAGCCGCACTGGTGATCGGGGCCGGACTGGGGCTTGCCCGCACCGGTTTTCTGGTTGCCTCCCGGCTGGGGATACCTGCCCGGAGCGCTGCACATATCCATCTGTATCTGCATCTGTTTGCATGCATCTGGATGCTGCTGGGGTTTCCGTGGATTGTGGGTTTCACCGACTACCTGATGCCCGGCAATGCCGGCGCATCCGGGGATATTCCGCTGCGGCTGGCGATGCTGCACAGCCTGCAGCACGCGGTGAATGCTCTGCTGCTGCTGCCTCTGTGCTCGCATATCACCGGCCTTCTGCGGATCGGCTCATCCCGGCGTACGCATGCTGCGGGTGAAGCGAATGCCGCAGGGAGCAAAACGGTATCAGTGGACGGCCTGCGGCTGGTTCCGGCCGGGGTGCCGGAGGCCCTGGAAACCAATCTGTTCAAGACCCAGGCCGCCCTGGCAGGGATGGCGGACATTGCCCGCGAGATGCTGATGAATGTAATGAACGCCTCCCAGATCGCCGAGGATGCCGAAACCTTTCTGGATCAGGTATTGGGAAAGAAGCTGGAGCTGACGGACCTGCGCAGTGCGGTGTCGCAGGCCTTGACCCGCAGTGTACAGCAGCCGTGCAGCCCGGCGCAGGCGGAAACCATTCAGCATCAGCAGCGAATCGCGCATGAACTGAAAGGGGTCGGCGATGACTGCTATCGAATCCTGCTGGTGCTCACGCGCAGCTACCGGAAAAAGTACCGTTTTCATGAGGAAAGCGACGACGAACTGTTTGGATTTGCGGCCCAGGTGCTGGACTTTCTGCAGTACAACAGCGACTATTTGCAGGGAAAGCTGCCTGTACTGGACACCGACCTCGCCGAGCAGATGGAGGTCGGCATAAATGCGGGTCGTGATATCCTGAAGAAGCGGGCCCGGCGGGTACTGGAGCGTGAACAGGATGCGCATATTCGCGGCGAGCTGGCTTTTATCGAGGTCGTCGGGCATTTGGAGCATATCGGGGACTGTTGTCTGCATATTTCGCGCACGGTGAGAAGGCTGCAGAAGGTACGTTGATGACTATACACAGGAAATTATCGAGCGATACAGCTTCGGGCCTCGATGTCACGGGCGCAGTCGCCGCCTCTGGCGCAACCGCGGCCACGGCACTGCCGCCGCTTATCATGCTGGCTGCGGCCGCCCTGTTCGCCCTGTTCGCTCTGTTCATCGTGGGCTGTACCGGGAGCCCTTCCACAGCCGCCTCGGCTTCCGGCAGAGCCGATGCCGAACAGCAGCGCCTGCTGCAGGAGCTGCCGCGTTATCAGGCTGAAGAGGGTATCACCGGCGAACTGCGTATCGTCGGCTCCGACACCCTTAAAACCGCCATGCTCATGCTGTCTGAGACCTTTATGGACTATCATCCCGATGTTGATATCAATCTTCGCAGTGCAGGATCCGGGATAGGTCCCCCGGCGCTGGTAAATGGAACAGCACATATAGCCTCCATGAGCCGGCCCATGCGAACCGCAGAGATTGCGCGTTTTCGTCAGCAGTTCGGCTATTCCCCTGCAGGCGTATCGTTTGCCCTGGATGCAATAGCGGTGTTTGTACATCGGGAAAACCCTGTTGCCTCGCTGCATATGAATCAACTGCAAGCCATCTTTTCGGATCCTCCTGGGACCTCGGCGATCACACGATGGGGGGATGTCGACCTTGGCGGCAGCTGGGCGGATCAGTCCATCAGCATCGTCGGACGATCCCCCGATTCCGGTACCTATGAGCTTTTTCGCGATGCTGTGCTGGACGGGAGAGGCTTTTCCGGGGACCGGTACAATGTATACCCCAGTTCCTCTGCGGTGGTTCGGGCGATCGCCGAAAATCCCGCTGCAATCGGGTACTCCGGGATCGGCTATGCCTATGCTGCTGTCCGCGCAGTTCCGGTGCAGGCAGATGGAATTCCGTATGCTCCAACCGCTGAACATGTCGCAGCCGGGAGATATCCCTTGTCCCGGCCCCTGTATCTGTACCTGAATATTGATCCGGCAGGCCGGGACGGCTCGGCTATGCCCGACACCAAACCCGCGATGCCCGATAACGGCCCCATCGGGTCCGCTTCGCTGCAGCGCAGCTTTCTGGATTTCGTGCTATCACGGGAGGGGCAGGAGATTATTGTCAGGGAGGGGTTTTTTCTGCTGCCGGAGTCAGAACTGAAGGATGCCCGATCCGCGCTTACTCCTGCGGCAGAATAATCCGGAATACCGAACCGCGTCCCAGGGTGCTGGCCGCCTCTACCGAACCCCCGTGTACCAGCGCAATATGCTTTACGATTGCCAGTCCCAGACCTGTTCCGCCTTGATCGCGGCTTCGGGCCCGGTCCACACGGTAGAATCGCTCGAACAGCCGCGGGATATCCTGCTGCGGTATGCCCGCACCGCTGTCCTGCACCTCGATATGGACCGAATGCTCTTTCTCGCTGCAGCGCAGGACAACCTCGGAATCCGGCGGGCTGTACTTGATTGCGTTCTGCACCAGATTATGCAGGGCTTGTTCCAGCAGGTTTGCGTTCGCCAGCAGGTACTCTGGGCC
>CAZANF010000011.1:0-21824 GCA_964486425.1 uncultured Spirochaeta sp.
CAGACAAGTGTACGAACCATCTATATCGGTTTTAATTCCCAAAGAGAGCCCTTTACAGATCCGCTGGTACGTCAGGCTCTGAACCACGCGGTGGACAAGCAGCTTATTGTGGATTCCTTGTTTGAGGGAAATGCGTTTGTTGCAGATGCCCCTGTGGTGGATGCTGTTTTTGGCCATACCCCGGTAGGCCCGTATGAATACGATCCCGAACTGGCTCGCGAACTGCTTGCGGAAGCCGGGTATGAGGACGGCTTTTCGATGACGCTGCACCATCCTACAGGCCGGTATCCTATGGATGCGACCGTGGCGGAAGCCATACAGGATATGCTTTCAGAGGTAGGTATTGATGTAACCCTGGAGACCAGAGAGTGGACCAGTTATCTTAATTTCACCGGGCAGGCGGTAGATGAAGCAGATTATGATGCCTTCCTCCTCGGCTGGGGAACTGTTACTCTGGACGCAGATTATGGTTTGTATGCCCTGCTGCATACGAATCAGTGGAATCCGAACGGGAATAACCGCGGTTTCTATTCAAATCCGCGTGTCGATACCCTGCTGGATCAAGCTCGCGTCGAGACAGATACTGAATTACGGGAAGAATATTATGAAGAGGCGATTGAGGTCATTTGGGATGATGCCCCATGGATTTACCTGTACAATGAAGGACAGATTAATGCGGTCCGATCCAACGTCGGCGGGTTGATTCACCATCCTCTTGAGAACCTGAGCGCGTGGAATGCGTACTTTATTGAAGAATAAGATCTAACTCTTGTAAAAGCCGTCCCGATGCGGGACGGCTTTTTTTCTTGGAAGGAGCAGCTGAACAGTGTATCAATATATTCTTCGCCGGATCATACTTACTGTGCCGGTGATTCTTGGTGTTTCCGTTATTGTTTTTGCTATTATCCGGTTTATTCCCGGAGATCCTGCGCGTGCGATTGCCGGAGTTCAGGCAACCCCTCAGTATATCGAACAGGTACGTGTCCGCTACGGCCTGGACCAGCCGCTGCATGTACAGTATGGCCTTTTTGCATCCGGGGTGATCCGTGGAGACCTCGGGCAGTCTACCTTCAGTCGACGTCCGGTGGCAGCAGAAATTGGTGAGAGATTTCCGCGGACTATGCTGCTTGCCAGCTTATCCCTGATTGTGGCAACGCTTGTCGGCGTATCTGCCGGAATTGTATCTTCCACACGCCGGAATTCCATGTTTGATAATATAAGCATGATCCTGGCATTGGTCGGTGTTGCTGCACCGGTATTCTGGCTGGCACTGATGTTTCAACTCTTTTTTTCTGTTCAGCTTGGTATGCTGCCTGCTACCGGTATCGGAACCTGGCGTCATGTTATCCTGCCCAGCATTACTCTTGGCCTGGCCAGTGCGGCACTCATGGCCCGGATAACCCGCTCCAGTATGCTGGATGTACTACGTCAGGACTTCATTACCACCGCCCGGGCAAAGGGTTTAGGTGAGCGGATTGTTATTTACAAGCATGCATTGAAAAATGCACTTATCCCTGTAGTAACGGTTCTCGGATTGCAGTTCGGGATTCTGCTGGGGGGAGCAGTACTTACGGAAACGGTATTTGCATGGCCCGGCATCGGCAGACTTCTGGTAGATGCCATTCTCCGGCGGGATTATCCGGTTGTGCAGGGTACGATACTTTTTTTGGCTTTCCTTTTTGTTCTTATAAATCTGATTGTTGATATAATCTACGCTTATCTTGACCCGCGTATTCATTATCAGGGAGGAAGCGGTGAGTAGGTTTGTCTTTTTATTATGGGAGAGTGTGGTATGAGTCAGATTGGTACAGCGCATGATGTCAATGAACGAGGACCGGCCTCAAAAGCCTCGGTTCCGGAAATGGAGGTGTCAGTACCTCAGAAAAGCGAATTGCAGGAGGTTTTTACACATCTGCTGCGTAATCGTGCGGCGGTGGTCGGCTTGTTGATTATTGGTCTGTTTTTTGCGGCTGCATTGTTTGCGCCTGTATTGGCTACCCACAACCCTACGACTACTGTATTGGAGAACCGGTTAGCCGGTCCAGGTTCCGATCACTGGTTTGGCACTGATGAACTCGGCAGAGACCTCTACAGTTGGATGCTGTACGGCGGAAGAATTTCCATGCGCATCGGTATTATCTCGGTACTTATCGGCCTGGTATTTGGTGTGCCGATTGGAGCGATTAGCGGTTATTACGGCGGCAAACTGGATATGATTACTCAACGTTTTATTGACATGTTAATCGCATTTCCGGGAATTCTGCTTGCAATCGTTGTTGTAACCGTGCTCGGGGTCGGTGTTCAGAACGTTATGATCGCGGTTGGTATTGCCAGTGTCCCGCTGTATGCCCGATTGGTACGGGGATCGGTACTGTCGGCCAAGGAGCAGAGCTATGTCACCGCCGGCAAGGCAGCAGGATTGCGGGACTGGCGGATTATTTTCCGGCATATCCTGCCGAACTGTCTGGCTCCGATTATTGTACAGAGCACCTTCCAGATTGCGACGGCTATTCTCTGGGCTGCAGGATTAGGCTTCCTCGGACTCGGGGCTTAGGCTCCCGACCCTGAATGGGGCGCAATATTGAGCAATGGTCGTGCGTACATTCGCTCTGCCCACCATCTCACAACAATTCCAGGCGTAGCTATTCTTTTAATGGTGCTTGGATTCAATCTTGTGGGAGATGGACTGCGTGATGCCCTGGATCCGAAAACCCGATGACCGATAGTAACACGAGCGAGGAGTACTGATACATGTCCAACCTACTTGAGATCCGCAATCTGCAGACGAGCTTTAATACCGAAGCCGGCAAGGTGCGAGCAGTTGATTCGGTGAGTTTTGATATACGCCCGGGTGAGGTTGTCGGTTTGGTCGGCGAAAGCGGCTGCGGCAAAACGGCTGTTTCATTGAGTATTTTAGGTCTGCTGCCAACACCGCCGGCCTCAATCGATGGCGGGGAGATAATCTTCGAGAGTCAGGATTTGCTGCAGATGAGCAGCAACCAGATTCGCCGGATCCGGGGCAATGATATTGCAATGATTTTTCAGGAGCCTATGACCAGCCTCAATCCGGTATATACAATTGGAAATCAGTTGATTGAGGTAATTCAGCTGCATCAAGGTTTAAGTCCCGAGGCCTCGCGAACACGTGCGATAGAGATGTTGCGGCTGGTAGGAATTCCTCGCGCCGATGAAGTGATAGATGAATACCCGCATCGCTTTTCCGGAGGAATGAGGCAGCGTGCCATGATCGCCATGGCATTGAGCTGCGATCCAAAACTCCTGATTGCCGACGAACCGACAACGGCCCTGGATGTGACCATTCAGGCACAAATACTCGAACTTATGCGTGAGCTGAAAGACCGAATCGGCACCGCTATTTTATTCATTACCCATGATTTGAGTGTGATTGCCGAGATGGCCGATCATGTTGTGGTAATGTACGCGGGCAAGATGGTGGAGAAGGCAGACGTTCATACACTTTTTAAGGAACCCAGGCATCCGTATACACAAGGCTTGATTCGCTCGCGACCAACAATAGAAAAGGAGCAATCCCGGCTTATGTACATACCCGGCAATGTCCCTAACCCGTTGCACATGCCGGGCGGTTGCCCCTTTCACCCCCGGTGTCCGCATGCAATGCAGGTATGTGTGCATTCGATGCCGGGGCATACTCAAATTCATACCGATCATCAGGTCCGCTGCTGGCTTCATCACCAGGGGCTTACCAAAGCAGAAAAGCGGACTCTCAAGGGCACAGACATTGGTGAAGGTGTGCGGGAAGTATAGTCAGGAGCTATGATAATGGATTCCAGAAAAAGAGAAGAAAACAGTTTTTCAGACAGTTATGATCCGCAGCCGGTCATTGCGGTGCGTGGGCTAAAGAAGTATTTCCCGATTAAAACCGGAGTATTCAGCCGGACGGTAGGCAATGTCCGGGCTGTGGACGAGGTGGATTTTGATGTTTTCCCGGGTGAGACCTTTGCTCTGGTCGGGGAGAGCGGCTGCGGCAAGAGTACCACAGGCAGAACCCTGCTGCGTCTCCAGCGTGCAACGGCAGGAAGCGTTCTGTATCACGGTGAGGATATCTTTGCTGCCTCGGCATCAAGGATGCGGGAACTTCGCAAAGAGCTGCAGATTGTGTTTCAGGACCCGTATAGTGCACTTAATCCGCGAATGACTATTGGTTCGGCTATACGGGAGATTCTGCAGGTAAACGGGATTGCACGCGGACGCGAAGCCCATGAGCGTTCCGAGGAGGTATTGGTGCGATGCGGCCTGCAGGCCTATCATGCTTATCGCTATCCCCATGAATTCTCAGGCGGACAGAGGCAGCGGGTTGTTATTGCACGAGCCCTTTCCCTGGGCCCGAAGTTTATTGTTGCAGATGAACCAATCTCCGCGCTTGATGTCAGCATACAAAGCCAGATCATAAATCTTCTGGAAGATCTGCAGGATGAATTCGGGCTAACCTATTTATTTATAAGCCATGATTTAAGCATAGTACGACATATGGCTGATCGCGTCGGTGTAATGTATCTGGGGAAGCTGGTTGAAGTTGGTGAGAAATCGGAGTTTTACCAGGAGCCGCTGCATCCTTACAGTCAGGCCTTGCTCTCGGCAATTCCGGTGAGTGAACCCGGTATTCGTAAAAAGCGGATTATTTTATCCGGGGATGTACCCAGTCCTGCCAATCCACCGTCAGGCTGCAGTTTTCATACCCGCTGTCCTTTTGCTATGGATGTGTGTCGGAGAATTGAACCCGTACTGCGACCGGTAAACGGCGGGACCCGCTCGGTAAGCTGTCATCTGGTTCATCCCCCCGGGGAAGGGTAACATATGGAGGACTGGAAGGACACTATGGCTATGCTTCTTGCAGCATTCTGGGTTATAGTGCCGATCCTGGGTATTATCATAGTATCCATTGCAGCAGGATATGGCCTCTTTCTGCTCTTTTTTCGCGTGTTGTTTTAATATATGTATAGCCATTATAGGAGCCCTTTGTGCCCGATCTCATTCAAAAAGCATCTGAATTCCGCGTCAAGGTATTTCCCCGGTATCGTGAGCTCTTCGGTCAGCTTGGAACCAGTCAAAAGCCGCACACCCTGTTTATTGCCTGTTCTGATTCAAGGCTGGATCCGAATCTCATTACCGGCAGTAATCCCGGGGATCTCTTTGTTCTGCGGAACATAGCCAATATAGTTCCGGATTATGACCGCGCAACTTCGGACGTTGCTGCTTCTTCTGCAATTGAGTATGCGGTAAAAAGCCTGCAGGTGGAGAATATTGTAGTGTGCGGGCATTCCAACTGCGGCGGGTGCCGTGCCATGTGTTCCGCTTCATCGGAGAAGCTGGAATTCACCAGCAAATGGCTGGATTTCGCCGGTTCGGTGCATGAAGTTGATCGTTTGAGAAATGCTTGCTCCGAGCAGAACGGGCTTTCCGACCACGAAATTACCACGGACAGCTTTCTTGCTGTCGAACTGGAAAACGTACTGCAGCAGCTTCACAGTCTGCTTACCTATCCGTATATCCGGGAACGCCGGGACAGCGGCAAGCTTTCCCTGTTCGGATGGCATTATGATATAGAAACCGGTACTGTACAGGACTATGACTGGGAATCAAAGGAGTTCAGGATCCTGTGATCCTCAGGGTCCCTCTTTCTCTATGCCTTTGATTAGAATCGACCTTGCTTCCTGATAGGACTGTGCGGCCATGAGGGCTGTGAAATCCTGTTCATATCCGGTATATCCGATGACATAGCATTTATAAAATTTTTTCAGTATCTCGAAATTGCGTGTATCCTGATATTCGTACTCAAATCGGGTTGTATGCTCCAGGGCAATTCGGAGCTTTTCCCGGCGGTTTCTTTCCCGAAGGCCGGGAACAGCGGGATTAAAGACAAACAGATTGGAGAAGATTCCTCTGCCGATCATTATCCCGTCCACTCCGGTCTCTTCCGCCCTGGAGTGAGCCTGTGCCGCCGAGAGAACATCGCCGTTTCCGATTATCACGGTACTCCTCTGCAGCCTGTTGCGAATGTCGGTTACCCGTGACAATTGAGTCCAGTCGGCATGACCATCCGACATCTGCTCTGCGGTGCGCGGATGGAGGGTAAGGGCATCAATGTTCTGCTCCAGAAGAAATCCACACCATTCATCGGTAATCGGTGTGGAGATACCAAGTCTGGTCTTCACACTCAGAGGGACTGTCCCTCCTGCTGCGGCAATTCCTTCCCGAGATGCCTGAATAAGCTCGGAAGTACGTGCATAGTTTCCGATTAAACCAGCGCAGGCCCCTTTTTTTACGATTTTACGTGCGGGACAGCCCATGTTTATATCGATCCCGTCGTAATCCAGTTCGGCAAGCAGTCTGGCTGCTTCAAAAAAGCTGTCGGGATCTGTGCCCCAAATTTGCGCGATGAGAGGGCGTTCACGTTGAGTAAAGGGGAGGGCAGCCATTGTCGTGCGTCGTCGGGCCGCTAATGCCTGTGCAGCGATAAACTCGGTATAGAAGACATCCGGCGGAGCGTGATCGGCAACCAATCCACGGAATACCCGGTCTGTAACATCCTCCATAGGCGCGAGTGCCAGAAACGGACGAGGGAGTTGAGTATACGAAAAAGACATAGAATCAGATATAGCAGAAAAGCGAATAAAATCCTATAAATTCCGGATGAATTAAAGCAAACAGCATGTAAGTTGAGTAATACACTGTAGGGGGCAGTGAATGACACAGATCTCATCCTGTAAAAGTCTATTGGAGCTTGCATGCTATGACAGACCTCGCGAGAGGCTGCATCGTCATGGACCTGAATGCATATCTGATTCTGAACTGATTAGCGTGCTAATCGGGAGCGGGGGACAGGGGCGCAGCGTGACGGCAATTGCGAATGATGTGGTGTCCTTAATGGATCGGAAAAACGGATCGGTGGATGTTGAGGTTCTCAGTCAAATACGGGGACTGGGACCGGCAAAATCTGCCATTCTTGCGGCCGCAATTGAGCTTGGAAGGCGGCAGCTTAGCCTTGACCGACGTCGAATCCGGATTCTCCAGGATGCCATTCCGGTGCTCCATCACTATGCCGACAGAAAACAGGAATTATTCCTCTGTATGACGCTGAATGGTGCTCATGAAATTATCCGTACTCATGTGGTCTCCGTCGGCCTGGTGAATCGAACCATGGTACACCCGCGCGAGGTCTTCGTCTGCGCTATCCAGGATAGGGCGGCAGCTATAATAGTTGCGCATAATCACCCATCCGGTAACTGTTCTCCGAGTGTCGAGGATCGCGAGGTGACCAGTCGGTTGACGGAGGCAGGACGGGTAATCGGAATTTCACTGCTGGATCATATCGTCTTTACGACAAATGGCTATTATTCATTTCTGGAGCAGGGGGAAATGCAGTAGTTATAATGTTAGGACACCATCCTCCAGTTCAATAGTGTAGTTCTGGGTGAGGGGCTTTGGAATAATCGCAACAGGATTCAACTCGGATACCTCATCACGTATCTGCGGAATATCTGCAGCAGTGAGGAAAGCAAACTTCGTTTTTGGCATCTGTTTTCGTAATCGTTTTGCAACATCAACCCCCGATGCTCGGCCGGCCAGTGTGACATCAAGCAACACCAGGTCAGGGTGCTGGGATTTGATCAGCCCAAATGCCTCTTCACCGGTGGCTGCTACACCTAGTATAGAATGGCCTAAAATTTCGAGTCGTGTACGGAGACTGATTGCGGTAACCGGTTCATCTTCTACTATCAATATCGAATAGAGCTTCTTCTTCATTTTCCTTGCCAGCGTAGGGTATTCTCTTAGTATAACATCTGAATATATAATCGACCATTATTAATTGAAAAATGGCGCAATACCCGGGTGCGATCCATGGTGCGGTCATTATAATGCACTGAGGGTTGCCGGTACTACAACTATGGGTTATATTAAACCGGTACAGGAGGTTTTTATGAAAAAAGCAGTATTGTTTTCGGTACTCACGGTATTGGTTATGGCGCTTGCTGCTGCATGTGCTACAGGTACACCGGAGCGTGATATCGAGATGGGTCAGATTTACGAAGCCGGGTCGGTTACCTTCGCATACTACGGTAACGCAGAGGAAGTGGTACTTTCCGGTTCATTTACCGGCTGGGCCCCGGATGATGAGAGCTGGGTTATGGACTGGAACGGTGAGTATTTCGAGCTCACAGTTGATTTGCCTGCCGGTACGCATCAGTACAAATATGTGATCGACGGCGAATGGACTTCTCCGACTACCATTCTTGAAGATGTTGATCCTGTTCCGACTGAAGCAGTCGATGACGGGTTCGGCGGCGAGAACGCGGTACTTGAGCTCCAGTAAGGTTCTGATACCTGATGGTTTGCGGAATCCGCATAGCGGTTTCCGCTTTTTTTTTGCGCCAGACGCAGAAGAAGTGATTTACCGGTTTTACATATCTTTTCGAAATTGATTCCTGCGCATCACAAGGCGAGTTAAGTTATTTCTATGTAAATAATTAAAAAATTTTGTTTTTTTATGCGTATCTTGTATCCTGTTGGCATCATAGTTGTATATATAAGTGTGTATCGGGAGGCGCAACACTCCATACCAAGCCAACCCATTCCGTGAAAGCGGAAACGCGGCTTCCGGTACTTACATACCATCCTCCATTGTTGGGCGGCACCAACCCTTCTCCTCCTCCAACCCCTCGGTGCCGCCCTTCATTTTTTCCTGGGGATAATTCCGGCACGCAGGTTTCCTCCTTTACCTGCGTGCCTTTTTTTGCCCCGGTAGATAACGCAAGCTACTGCCATTAGAACATGATATATGCTATAGTTGCTGCATGAGTGATACAGCCAAGAACTTTATAGAACACATCATTGAGGCAGATATTCAAAACGGTACGTATGGCGGCAAGATTCGTACCCGCTTCCCGCCGGAGCCAAATGGATACCTGCATATAGGACATGCAAAATCAATCACATTGAACTTTACCATGGCGCAGCAGTACGGTGGAACGTGCAATCTCCGTTTTGACGATACCAATCCTACCAAAGAAGAGATGGAGTTCGTGCATTCAATAAAAGAGGATGTTGCCTGGCTTGGCTTTGAATGGGGAGAGCGCGAATTCTTTGCCTCCGACTATTTTGAGCAGCTGTACGATTTTGCTGAAGCCTTGATACGAAAGGACAAAGCCTATGTGGACAGCCTTTCGCCCCAGGAGATCCGTGAGTACCGCGGAACACCAACCGAACCCGGAAGGAATAGTCCGTATCGGGATCGACCGATTGAGGAGAGCCTGGATCTGTTCAGACGGATGCGTGCCGGCGAGTTTCCCGAAGGGTCTCATGTACTGCGAGCCAAAATTGATATGGCCCATCCGAACCTGAATATGCGGGATCCGTCAATGTACCGAATTCGCCACGCGGCTCATCATAGAACGGGTGACACATGGTGCATATATCCAATGTATGATTTCGCACATGGGCAGTCAGATGCCATTGAGGGGATTACTCATTCCATCTGCACGCTTGAATTTGAGAATCATCGTCCGTTATATGACTGGTTTCTGCAGGAGCTTGAGATTCAGCAGCCGCCGCATCAATATGAATTCGCTCGTCTGAATCTTACATATACGGTAATGAGCAAGCGAAAGCTTCGTGAGCTTGTAGAGCAGGGAATAGTAGAGGGCTGGAATGATCCGCGTATGCCCACTATCTCGGGCATGCGCCGCCGCGGATTTCCACCGGAAGCAATAGTTGCCTTTTGTCGTGATGTCGGTGTAAGTAAAACCGAGAGCACAATAGATCTGTCTCATCTCCTGTTCCATGTACGCGAGCACCTGAACAAAACGGCGGAAAGAGTGATGGCGGTATTGGACCCGCTTAAACTGGTTATTACCAATTACCCTGAGGATACAACGGAAGAGTTTGCTGCAGATAACAACCCGGAAGATCCGGAAGCCGGAACCCGGCAGGTTCCGTTTAGTCGCGAGCTGTATATTGAGCGGGAAGATTTCGCAGAGAATCCGCCCAAGAAGTGGTTTCGTCTGAGTCCTGGACAAGAGGTAAGACTGAAACATGCCTACTATGTAACCTGTGATGAGGTGATTCGCGATGAGAACGGAAACATTATCGAGCTTCATTGCAGTTACGATCCGGATTCCAGGGGCGGGGGCACTCCCGACGGCCGCAAGGTGAAAGGGACTCTGCACTGGGTGTCGGTGGCTCACGCCATACCGATTGAGGTCCGTAACTATGACCATCTCTTCAGTGAGCCCTTTCCTGAGGATGTCCCCGATGGGGGTACCTACTTTGATAATTTACATCAATCCTCACTGGAGTTGATACCGACTGCGTATGCAGAACCCGGCTTGAAGAATGCAGCACCCGGGCAGCGCTTTCAGTTCCTGAGAAAGGGATACTATTGTGTTGACACCGTGTACTCGAAACCGGGGGTGCCGGTATTCAACCGGACAGTCACCCTGAAAGATTCCTGGGCGAAACTGCAGAAAAAGCAGGTATAATTGACTTCGGCTAAACAACGTCCCGGACAGGAGCGTTGTTTAGCGTGCCGGTTACAATCGGCTGGTATTCCGCGAGAGGTTGCGTTCGCCTGAATACAGTGGATCAGCTGCAGGTTCCGGAGTGCCGATGTTAGGCTCTGTTATGATCATTTCATCAGCCCCCGGAAGCTTCTTTTTACCCTGTACCTGCCCGTCTTTTATCGACATAAGCATATTGTGATCCATTGAAAGCAGCAGTGATCCGAATGAATGTCGGCGCTGATTCTGGTCCTGCCGTATGGAGAATACAGGCAGGTGGCTGCTCCCGTAAGAGTGCACTTGAACTGTATATTCCTTGCTCTCCGGAAATCCCGGAGTGCTCAGCTGCAGCAGCTCATACCGGCTGTATGGCGACAGAATATTCAACCAGCTGCGATATAAATCATAATCAAAGCGCGGTGATGGACGGTATCCCTCTGCACTATAGGCATATGAACCGGAGTTATTACGGATAAACTCCAGGGCGTGGTATTTTTGACAAACCGGCATCGGAAATATTGGGTTGATGAGTGAATCATAGGTATCTATGACATGGAACAGACGCACAAATTCATGCAAGAAGCGATTTTCGAATGGAGCCGGATAGCCGGTCAGATCTGGATAGTCATACTGCAGGTTAATCATCATCCGGGCTATTGGTGGAATATCATCTCGGTTGCGGAAGAGATTCCTCGTGGAGAAATACTGCTTCTGCAGCAGCCGGACATCGCTTTGCGGCAGGGATTCAATCCGGGGATAGCGGCCGGTATCCATGGCTCGTGTCCACATGGAGCAGAGGAGCTGGTGTACATCCCGGTGAGCAAGTCCTATCCCGTGTAAAAGTATTCCTAATGTAGCGCTCTGAATTATCTCCGGTCGGTATCGAACCTCATCTGATATAACTGTGTTGCTGTTCGGATCGAATCTGCTGTCGGAGTAGGGAATACCGCGTTCAAGTCTTTCCTTGTTCATATTGATTATGGTGACAAGAAACCAGATGGCGGTATCTACACAGTGCCACGGGAGGGCATCCCCGACGAAGGCAACCCGATCTCCGCTGAACTGGGTCCCAATCCGGATCGACTCCAAATGTATTCGCGGTATGGTACGACGCTCGGGCTTCTGTTCCGGGGAACGGTAGGTCATCTTTTCCAGAATATCATACAGACTGGATATTTCATGCTGGAGATAGGTGATATCCGAGAGAGGCAATATGCTCTCGCTTCCGGCATCAATATCAGGCTGATAGAGAGGGCCCGGATCTCTTTCGAATAGTATACCATCTGTAATCTGCTTCTTTTTGCCCTTTACACAGAAAGATGAATCAGTCTCGTGATAGGGGGTATAGGTATTCTTCAGCTTCTCGGTGAGGCGCATACGGATTGTATGGAATGGCCCCTGTAGAGCACTGACCTGTTCCTGCAGCCGGGCTGGATCATCTGCAGCACCTTGTATAACCGGCACGGTGGTGCATCGATGACGAAGGAGAAACGCGACTGTCTTCTCGTCTGCAGGCTGACCTGCGCGGACTGAAACCCCGGCATCCATTAGTAATCGGTCGCCCTCGCGAAGTGAGCCTACATTCTTTCGCTGTACTATGGGTATTTTCAATGGTGAACCTCGTATATGCACAGTACTGTATCCTCGGATGCAATAAAACGCAACCCAATTTCAGTGTCGGGTGCTTGCGCCGGAGGGGTTTCACGGATAGGATGTCGGCTATGAAAAATGAAAATCAAGCCGATAAAAGTATATCTTTAAATACATTAATATCCATCTTGATTGCAGTCACCTTTCTGATTCTTGTTGTTTCAGGTGCTGCTGTAATCATGGTTGTTCGTCCTCTGGCCGAGAATCTTACCCTTGCATTACGTACCGGTTTGTCGCCGCAGGCGGCTGTATCGTCGCTTATGACCGGGGTAATTACTCGCTTGTCAGTCGGGATCGGTGTGGCGGTAGTTCTTCAGCTAACAGCAATTGTTCTGTGTATGCGGATTTTACTGCGCAGAGTACATAATCTGGAAGCAATCGGTGCCCAGTTGGCTGAAGGGGACCTGACCGCGACAACCACGCTTCGCAGCCGTGATGCTATCGGCAGGTTGGCTCGTTCACTGAATATTGCCGTGCATAATCTGAATACAATTGCAGTGCGGATACTCCAGGCGGTTCGAGCGGGAAGCAGCTCGGCCAGTGATCTGACTGTCCAGATTCAGGCGGCTGCAGAAGCCGGAGACGCAATAGGAACCAATGCCCAGCATATTCGGTCTCAGGTTTCTGATTTAAGCGGTCAAATCAGCAGCGCATCTGGAGCAATCGAAGAAATTATGGCGACGATTATCAGTCTCGGCAACCAGATCAATACCCAGGCAGCTCAGGTGGAAGAAACCTCTGCCGCCGTAAACGAGATGGGAGCATCTATTGACAGCGTTGCACGTATTGCAGGAGAGCGGAAAACACAGGCTGCCGCACTGGTAAAAGTCACCCAGGACGGGGGTGAGCAGGTTAGAGAGACCCTGGAGGTTATGGAACTGGTGCATAGCGGGATCGATGCCATGTCGGAGGTTCTGTCGGTAATCGACGGGATTGCAGGCCAGACAAATCTGCTTGCCATGAACGCAGCAATTGAGGCTGCACATGCAGGAGATGCCGGAAAGGGCTTTGCAGTAGTGTCGGATGAAATCCGGCGATTGGCTGAGTCAACCTCGGAGAATTCGCGCACGATCGGTTCAAGTCTGCAGGAGACGATCCAGCAAATTGAGGCGGCATTACACAGCAGTGCCCGGGCGGAGAAATCGTTTGAGGAGATTCAGGTAGAGGTGAATCAAGTCGCCGACGCCTTCCATGAAATCGCCCGCAGTACCGATGAGCTGTCGGTCGGGGGGAGTCAGATGGTAAGTTCAATACAGGAGCTCTCCTCGGTTACGGAAGTCATTCGCAACGGAGCGGTAGAGATACAGTCTGGTGCGGAGGATGTAACCCGGTCGCTGCAGGGTATTACGGCCATTGCACGGGAAACCGATAGCGATGTAGCCGGAATAACCGACGGGGTCGGGCAGCGTTCTGATACCGTTCGGAAAATTGCTATGGTAAATGAGAAGAACCAGGCGAATGTTGATCGGCTGAACAACGAGGTATCTTCGCTGCGTGTAGATGAGCAAACCGTCAGTGAGGCAACGGATATAGACACTCTCCTGGAGGATATAGAGGAGTTATAATCCACGGGAAAGCATGATCGCTTTATTCACCAAGGTACGCGGCTTTCACCTTCGGGTCCTTCAGTAAGTACTTGCTGTCTCCCTGGTGCACAACATGCCCGGTTTCCAGCACATAGCCATGCTGAGAGGCTTCCAGAGCAATCTTTGCGTTCTGTTCAACCAGGAATACCGTTACGCCGTCTTCCTGGTTGATTTGCTGGATAATCTCGAAAATCTGTTTGATAATCAGCGGAGCCAGTCCTAATCCCGGCTCGTCAAGCAGCAGCAGTTTGGGGCCGCTCATGAGTGCACGGGCAATCGCCAGCATCTGCTGCTCCCCGCCGCTCAAGCTGCGGGCTTTCTGGCGGTACCGCTGCTTGAGAATGGGAAAAAGTGCATACATCTGTTCCTGCCGGGAGTGAAGCAGGTTATCATCCCGGACCAGGAAACCGCCCATTTCAAGGTTCTCAGCCACAGTCAGATCAGCAAAGACCCGCCGACCCTCGGGGACGAGGGCGGCACCCTGTGCAACGATCCTGTCGGTTCCGGTATTGCCTTTATCAGAGGCAATGATGTGTCCGTCGAACATGATTTCCCCGGTACTCATGGGAACCAGTCCCATTATTGCATTCAGCAGGGTCGTTTTCCCGGCACCGTTCGCGCCAATCAGACAGGCAACAGTACCCTTTTCTACCTGGATACTGGTACTATGCAGGGCGGTAATAACCCCGTAGCGAACGGTGGCATTGCGAACCTCTAATAAATTCATGTATCATCCTCATTCTGCGCCAAGATAGGCCTCTATTACCTGGGGGTCGGATCTGACTTCTGCAGGTGTGCCTTCGGCTATTTTCACTCCGTAATTCAGGACTGTAATGCGATCACAGATGTTCATTACCAGCTTCATGTCGTGTTCGATAAGTACGATAGTAATTCCGGCTGACTGAATGCGCCGGATAGTCTCCATGAGCTCATCGGTTTCCTGGGAATTCATGCCGGCCGCGGGTTCATCCAGAAAGATAAGTGAGGGTTCCGTTGCCAAAGCCCTGGCAATTTCCAGTTCACGCTGTTTTCCATAGGGGAGGTTGCGAGCATACTCGTCTGCGAATTTTTCAAGCCGGCAGAACCCCAGCCACTGCATCGCGTTCGCATAGGTGCGGCTTTCTTCCTGCTCCAGTAAGAGCATGCTCATGAGCGCATTGAGAGACCTGACTCCCCGGGAAGCCTGGTTGGTTTCACGAAAATGACGTCCGACCATAACGTTTTCGATTACAGTCATATCCTTGAACAAACGAATGTTCTGGAAGGTTCGGGCAATTCCAAGCCGACTGATATTATGTGCACGTTGTCTGGTGATATCGGTTTCCATAAAATGTACTGTTCCGCTGGTCGCAGAATCCATACCGGTTATATTGTTGAATAATGTGGTTTTGCCGGCTCCGTTCGGACCAATCAACCCCGATATCTGACCGGGATAGACATGAAAATCTACGTTGTTTACCGCAACAACGCCGCCGAAATCACGGCGCAGACGGGTAGTATACAGGACAGGTCTCATTGCACCACCTCCGCCTCTCTCTTCTTGCTGGCCGCTGCCGCGTGTTTGCCGAATTTCGGTTTACGTCGTCCCAGTAGCCCTTGCGGCCGGAAAATCATCATGAGAACGAGTACAAGTCCGAACAGTATCTGCCGGAACTGAGGCGGGAAGATGTTCGACATGCCCAGGAGCCGCGGGAGTTCGGCTGCGGCAACAATCATGGTTGAACCAAATATCATGGCAAGATGGTTGCCCATGCCGCCTAAGACCACCATACAGAGAATCATTACCGAGAGCATAAAACCAAAGGTATTCGGGGTAACGGACTGGTTATACACTGCCCAGAGACTACCGGCAAATCCCGCGAAAAAGGCCGAGAGTGCAAAGGCGACAAGCTTGTACAGAACTGTGTTGATTCCGACGCTGGAGGCTGCAATCTCATCCTCGCGGATAGCCTCTATGGCGCGGCCGATGCGGCTGCGCATGAGGCGTTTGAAGAAGGCATAGGTAATCAGTACGATAGCCCATGTAAAAATCAGAAACCCTGTTTTATTCAGCGGGGCAATCGTGATCGTAAAGAAATCTATAGGGGGTATTCCGATAATTCCACGCGGGCCGAGGGTCACCGCATCCCAGTTGAGCAGGATACTGCGCGTAATCTCTGCGAATCCGAGGGTTGCAATTGCAAGGTAATCCCCGCTCAAGCGGATTGTCGGCAGTCCGATGAGGATTCCAAGCAGCATCGAAAGCAGTGCAGCCATCAGCAGACTCGGCCAGAATCCGATCGCAAAGCGGGTCGTGGCGATAGCAGTTGTATATGCACCGATGGCAAAGAATGCAGCGTGGCACAGAGAGAGCATCCCGCCATATCCGGTTATGATGTTAAGGCTGAGTGCCAGGATGGTGTAGATACCAATCAGAATAGCCAGAAGCATGAGAAAATTCAGCATTATACCTTCTCCCGTTCACGTTTTCCGAAGATGCCCTCGGGCCGTACCAGCAGAATGATAATCAGGGCGGAGAAGGCGATGGTATCACGCAATCCCACGGGGATGCCGACGACTGCGACGCCGAATGTCTCCAGCAGGCCGAGCAGGATACCCCCGACCATTGCCCCGGAGATGCTGCCGATGCCGCCGATAACCGCAGCGATGAAGGCTTTGAGTCCGGCTGTAGTACCCATTGTCGGGTATACGGTAAAGTCTAATGCGATCAAAACCCCGGCAATACCTGCCAGCGCAGAGCCTATGATAAATGTGAGACTGATTATTTTATCCGCATTGATTCCCATAAGTCGCGCGACGTCAAAGTCCAGGCTGGTAGCCCGCATCGCTTTCCCGAGACGGGTACGGTCCACGAAGAGTTTCAGCGTAACCATGACAACAAGACAAACTACCAGGATTAATATCTGGTGCGGTGTTATTGACAGTATTCCAGCCCGAATCGGCTGATTCGGGAAGGGATAGGGGAACCGGCGTGACTGTGTGCCGAAAATGAGACCAGCCAGGTTCATGAGAATAATTGAAACCCCGATTGCAGTCAGCAGCAATGTGAGACGTTTGGCACGGCGCAGAGGCCGGTAGGCGATTCTTTCTATGGTGAAGCCCAGGAGAGCGCTTGTAGTCATTGAAACAAGCATGGCTATTCCAAAGGCGAATAGAATCCATGCTTGAGAAGTACTGTCGCCTCGCAGAAAGTAAAAACTGATTAGTCCGATGTAGGTTCCCGACATAAGGACCTCACCATGGGCAAAATTAATGAATTTCAGGATTCCATATACCATGGTGTATCCAAGGGCTATGATCGCGTAAATGCCGCCCAGGGTTAGCCCGTTAATAAAATGCTGAAGAGTATCTACCATGAACGCTCCGATATAAGTGTTCCCCTGCCGCATCTTGGCGGGCAGGGGAATCTACGGCATCTTTAGCGATGCCGTCAGGTTTTACCTGAGTTTTACGAGGTTATCGCCTTCCATTGTGTATACGCCGATATCGCGCATCTCGTCGTCCTCAACCGTAGAAACACCGATGTTCCGAATTACATCTCCGTTCGGGAAGAAGGAAATAGTCCCGGAAACCCCGTCATAATTCTCGGTTTGTGCAACATAATCGCGTATCAGACTGTGATCAAGATTCAGCGACTGTTTGTCTTCATCGGATGCCTGCTCGTATGCATATGCGATAGCATCCATCAGGATGTTTGCTGCATCATATGCATTAAAGCTGAAACCATCCGGATCGTCATCGTAGGTCTCGCGAAATTGCCGGCGAAACTCTGCCGATTCCTGCATTTCTGAGTCACTGAAGATAACACCGTTTGCGAGGGGTCCGGCCAGATCGAAGATCTGTGGATTGTTAAATCCGTCGGCCGAGAGCATCTGGGCGTCGATTCCAAGCTGATCTGCCTGTTCCAGAATCTGGGCAATCTCGGCTACGTAGTTCGGCAGGAAGATTGCCTGCGGCTCGGTGGATCTGATACTGGTAAGCTGGGTACGGAAATCGCGGTCTCCTTCCAGTCCGGATTCCATTGCCACAATCTCTCCGCCGAGGCTTTCGAATTCCTGCTGGAAAAATTCTGCAAGACCCTGGCTGTAGTCGTTACGGATATACAGGATAGCCACCCGATCCATATTCAGTTCTTTATACACGTAATGGGCAAACACAATCCCCTGCAGGCTGTCGGTAGCGACAGTACGGAAGATGTAATCTCCAATATCAGTTATTTCAGGCGCTGTGGCGGAAGCAGATATGGTTGTAATCTGTTCAGCCTGGGCACGGGGAGCGATCGCCAGGGTTACCCCCGAGAAAACCCCTCCAACAAGGGCGGTTATCTTGTCAACGCTGGCGAGCTTTTCGATTGCTGCCTGGCCGCGAGCGACATCCCCCTCGGAATCCTCCACTATCAGGGTAAACTGCTTGTCGGCCAGCGGATTCTGTTCATTCCGCTGCTCGATTGCAAGTTTTACCGCTTGACTCTGTAGCTGTCCGTAGTTGGCATAATTGCCGGTCATTGGTCCGATAAAACCAAGGGCAACCTCATCGGTTTGACTCTCTGTACAGCCGGATAGCAACAAAGCGGCGACGAGTACAAGCAGCATGAATATTGAGCCTTTTTTCATTCTTTCCTCCTCTTTACAATCATGGTGATTGTTATAAGCCGAAACAGTATTATGAAAAGGAAAAAGAATCAATTCACATATGTTGCAGGTATGTAATTAGGGGACAAAAATGTATGCTTCATGATATATACAAGCAGCTAGCGGAATATCGGGTTGTTTCTGCGCTCACGTTCTATGGTAGTTCGGGGTCCGTGCCCGGGAAATACAACGGTTTCCGGGGGTAAACTGAACAGATGGGTGCGGACGCTTGCGAGCAGCTGTTGTCGGTCTGCCTCCGGCAGGTTAGTCTTGCCGATATCCTTGAACAACAGGGTATCACCGGTAAATACAAGATTCTGGGCTTCTTCGTAAAAGCAAACACTGCCCAGCGAACGACCGGGAGTATGAATAACCCGGAGCCCGGTGTCCATAATTGTATCTCCGTCGTTATAGGTGAAACTGTATTCCGGGAGTTCGGTGTTGAGGACCTGGAAAATGCTTTCATTCCCGGTAGACCGGAACAGATCATGCTGCTGTTCTATGCCTCCTGCACCTAGAAGATGTGCATCCAGTGTATGGATGCCGACCTGGATATCAAGGTCGAACTCGGAATAAGCTTGCATTAGCTGCAGGGTAGCACTAATGTGATCTAGGTATCCGTGAGTGAATATGATTCCGCGAGGCCGCATATTGATCGCATCCAGCTTTTGCTGAAGCAGATGCGGATCAGCACCGGGGTCAATAATAATGCATTCTTTTTTGGAGATGGAGTATATATAAGCGTTCGTGTGTAGAGGCCCTACAATGATGCGTTCAACCATATGCATACTACTGTACGGGATATCAGTGATTTGAGCAAGAAGGTGGATAATGAGCTTAGAATTGATGGTAATTGCTTGTGCTGCTGTTTTTTACGTAGGAATACCTGCAGCTGGTGCATTCCATGTTCGCCGTCGCTGGCGTCGCTTGAGAAGTCGTATAATTGACTCCTTGGATTGCCCGAAGATTCAGTATCATGATCAGGGACAGGCTGCGCAAGCCACAAGCCGTATGGTGATCGGTGAACGGCGTATGGCAGGAGCGGTTGATGCGGTTGAAGGGGATTCTGTGTTATGGCTGTCCAATGATGAGGTGTCTGTTGCAGTGGATATGACGGGCCAGAACGTGGTTCTCTTGGCCGGTACACAGGAAAACCTGCTGAAGGGCGAGGATATTGAAGTCGGTGCATCTCTGGTAATTATTCCGTGGAAGCGTATGTTTACCATCAGTCAGGGGACACAGATATTCGTCGTCGGCGAGGTTATTGCCGAAAGCGGACGGTTGTGTTTCCGCCGTACCCCCGAATCGGACCTGCTTATCGTTCTTTTTGAAGGGACTCCGCAGCTGGTGCTGTATCGCAGTATATGGAACGCCCGTCAGCGTAACGAGTTTATCAATCAGACAACCCCGGGCAGCATGACACTCGGGAGCGCCGGACTGCTGCTGCTTTCATATTTTCTGCTGATAGCCCCCGGCGGCCGCTTATGGGGGTTAATTGCTCTCACCCTGAGTTTTACCCCGGTACTTCCGCTGCTGCCGCCTGGGGTCATTATGTACTTCTTTTTTCGCCGCTTGTGGCGCAAGGCTCGAATGGTTCGGTCCCAGCGGGATGTTCTCAGGATGGCGATGGAATGCTGTCGCAGCGATTCTTTCTCGTGTCGGGATATGACACGGGATCCTGTGGATACACGCTCTGATGGAAATCAGGTTCTGAGGGCGTATGGAGACAATGGTACGCATTGTCTGCTGGTAGAGCCAAAAGAGCCTGATGGAGGAGGGGTGCCGGATCGCCTTCTGGTGCCGACTGAATCAGAGCAGCTTATTCGCAGCCTGGAGCGCAAGGCATACAGACTCGAGTGTGTTGCCGTGCTGCTGTTTCTGTTCGGGCAGCTGTGTACCACCTATGTGCTGTTTGTGCTGCTGTCGTATGCGGTGTAATTGCAGCCGCTGCAGTCTGTGCCTTTTCCGAAGCATTCAAATCCGATCTGATCTTTCCATACGAATCGCTGCTCTACACAGGAATCGACAAAGTTTATGAACGCTACCAGGCGAGACTGAACCAGGGGAGAGATGTGATGCTCCAGGGTTCCTGCATTCTGATCTGCAATCGGCTCTGGTATCCCGAGAACCGTTTTCAGAAACTCACGCAGTATACGGTGCCGGTGATGGATATCCTCAGCGAGCCGCCGTCCTGCATCTGTCAGGGTAATCGGGCGATAAGGACTATATGAAATCAGATTTCTGTCGGCAAGTGAACGCAGGGCTCCGGTTACACTAGGCTTTCGCACCTTGAGATATTCAGCAATAGCGGTGGTATGCGAGATGCCATTGGAATCCTGCACCATGTAGATTGCTTCCAGATAGGTTTCCAGACTGGGGGATATCGCTTCCATTTTCTTAGCTCTTGCTCCTTGTCGACTGCGTCGATGCAGCTTTCCCGTCCTGGGCCGACAAAACCTTCTGTACGGTTGTCAGCAGCTGGCTGTTGGTGAAAGGTTTGGGCAATACAGCATTCGCACCGGAAATTGCAGCGGTCTCCAGGTGGGCCTGCACATATTGCTGGTTTCCACCTGAGATAGCGATAATTTTTATCCTTGATTTAAATCGCCGGCGCAATTCTGTTATTATCTCGATACCGCTTTTATAGGGTAATACAATATCGGTGATAACCGCATCGAAGCTTGTTTCCTTTGCACATGCAATGCCGTCTGCTCCATTGTCGACAGCGGTAACCGTATGGCTGCGAGACTCCAGGAGCTCCCGCAGCAGGACACGCAGACTGTGATTGTCCTCGATTACAAGTATATTCGCCATATATATTACTATAATTGTTTGTGGTCATTCCCACAAGGCGGGTTTACCGCAGCAGCTTTCTATGTTTTTTTGCCTTTCGCAGACTTCTTTGCTGATTTACCAGCTGATACGCTTGATTGAGGAGCTGCTTTTGTTGCCGGAACAGCCTTACCCGATTCGGCCGTAACAAGCCGGCAGCGTTTCAGATCCTTGGTGGTCAAGCGTATCCCGGCCGCCTTTACCCCCTTTACCAGGTAATCACTCAGGGGAAAATCCTGTTCCAGTACCCGCAAATTTGCTTTCGGCTTGTATTCGAGCTGGACAACTGCATTATCCTTGGTTGTCAGCAGGTGGAGTCTGTCGGCGGGATCCGGCAGAAGACTGTATTCACGATCCTTGATGAACTGCTCGATCTTGAAGCGCTTGAGATAGGTCTGTCCCTCGGCATTGGTATATACGGCTGAAAAGACAAGCTTGGCAAGCCGGTCTTTCTCTGCCAGACCGCAGAACCAGATATCACCGACGTACAGCTTGTCGGGTGCGTCCACAACACTGTAGCTCCCGTTTTGTTTAATGAACAGCATTTTATCGTACGCTGAAATCCTCCCCCGGTCAATTCCCTTCTCAAC
>CAZANF010000012.1:0-16482 GCA_964486425.1 uncultured Spirochaeta sp.
TGATAACCTACATTATTGTAGAAAAAAGCATATTAGCTACGAAAATGTCGTGATTCAATCCCGTATTTTTTGACTCGCAGACCCATTATCCGTTCGGTGATTCCCAGAATGCGAGCGGCACGAGCCATATTTCCTTTGGTAGTCTTTAATGCATCAAGGATAAGGTCCTTCTCGAGGTTTTCAAGGGCTTCCTCCAGCGTAGAGTGCAGGGTTGTGTTGGTGGACTCTGCCGATTGCAGGCTCGGCGGCAGGTGATGTGGGTGAATAACCTCGTCTACACTCAACAGAACAGCCCGCTCGACAACGTTTTCAAGTTCACGGACATTTCCCGGCCAGTGATAATTGGCAAGAAGTTCAATTGCGGGGGTAGAGATGCGTCGTACGATCTTCATGTTATTGTTGGCGTATTTTTCGATGAAATGATCAGCAAGCAGCAGTATATCACTTCGTCTCTCCCGCAGGGGCGGAATGTGAATTGGAAAGACGTTCAACCGGTAGTAGAGGTCTTCACGAAAGCTTTCCTGTTCAAGCAGCTGCTCCAGATTCCGGTTGGTTGCAGCAATGACCCGTACGTTAGCGCGGATGGTTTCATTGCCGCCGACGCGTTCAAACTCCCGTTCCTGCAGCACTCGCAGCAGTTTCACCTGCGTTGCCGGCGCCAGATCTCCAATCTCGTCAAGGAAGATAGTTCCGCCCTGGGCGGACTCGAAGCGGCCCTTTCTGGTAGAAATAGCGCCGGTAAATGAACCCTTTTCATGACCGAAGAGTTCACTTTCAATGATATTCTCCGGCAGTGCTGCACAGTTAACCTTAATGAGCGGTTTGCCGTTTCGCAGGCTGTTGTAATGAATAGCCTGGGCCACCAGTTCTTTTCCGGTTCCGCTTTCACCCCGTATCAGCACGGTAGCGTCGCTTTTGGAGACCTGGGAAATCATTTCATATACATCCTGCATAACCTTTGATTTCCCGATTAAATTGGAGGGCTGATATTTATCCTTCAATTCCTGCTGCAGGCGGGTATTTTCTTCGAGCAGCTGATTGCGCTCTTCCAGTATGGCGTGGCGGATTTTTACCGCCTGGGCAATGAGGGAGGATACAATGGAGAGCAGACGAACCTGTTTTTCCAGTGCTGCTTCCGATGTGTAGCTCAGGTCTACGCTGAAGGCCCCGATTGTTTCATTTCCGATTTTTATCGGGACACAAATAAAACTGATTGGCCCCGGCTCCTGCTGACGGGCTCCGGTGCGGTTAAGGAAGCGGGGGTCTTCGGAGATACGGGGAATAACCAGGGGCTGTCCGGTTTGCACAACCTTACCGGTTATCCCTTCCCCCAGTTTGTAGCGTCCGAGTTCCTGCTGAACCTGCGAGAGTCCTAACGCTGCTTCTGTGAAGATTTCCCCGGAGTTTCTGTCCAGCAGGGTAATGGTGCCGCGCAAAATGCTCATATTATCCGCAACGGCGCGCAGGACCGGATTAATGACCTGCTTGATATCGATGCTTTGATCCAGAATCTGGCTGATCTGAAACAGCAGTGATAAATCTTCAGGATTTTTGGGTGCTCCCTGAGATGTTGTGGTATCGTTCATGATTCCCCCTCGGCTGCATACTACATTTTTGTCGGAATCTTGCCAATACCATTTAAAAAAATACTAATTGGTAGTGAGAAATAAAAAAGACGCCGGCAGTGTGCCGGCGTCTCCAGGTAAGCATAGAGGAAGGAATTATTCCTCAAGAGATCCTTCGTAAATAATCTTCTCACTACCGTCAAGACTGACCATCAGGCCTTCTTCAAATTGTGCGTATGCACTCGGCACACCGGTAATTATTACCAGCTCGGGATTGACTGCGGACAATGTGGTAATGTCTGTGTTCGAGCTGTCCTCGACAATAAGTCCGGCAGCAGATTTCAGAATGTCGAGTTTATCATCCGTGCTCACTTGTTTTGCCAGCAGAATGTACGGGATGCCGGCCGGTGCTTTTGCTGCGGCGGCACCGAGCGTTTCACCTTTTACCAGCAGTCCGGATGTCCTGCCTGCAGTGCCATCCTGTCCGCGGTTCAGGATGTTGCCCATAAAGTGAACCTTGATGGTGTTCATCGGGATGGGTGAGTTGAGCGGGAGCCCGGCGGCAGTTACAACCTTGTCGTTCCGTCGGATGAAACCGCCGATTTGTGCGGCACGCAATGCGTTCTGGATCATTACTTCGGAGTTGTTTACAAACTCGGCCAGTATCGGAAAGACGCCCCACTGAATCAGCAGCTGCCGGAAGGCGGTTTCGCTGGTGGTTACCGCAATAATATTCTGCTTCGGCCGGAACTTGCTGAGCAGTCTCGGGGTGTTGCCGCGCAGGGTAGGTGTGACAATTGCCGTAGCCTCTACAGCCTGAGCAAGCAGGTATGCAGATTTGGCGACGGCATCGCCGATCTCGCCGGTAGTTTCATGGAAGGCAAAGTACCTGTCGGAGCGCTGAATGAACTCGGGTGATGTCTCCACAGCCATGGCTACATTGTGCATGGTCTCTACGGATTTAATCGGATAGTCGCCGCTGGCGGTTTCGCCGCTCAACATGATCGCGTCGGTACCGTCGAAAATCGCGTTGGCAACATCGGTGAGTTCTGCGCGGGTAGGGCTCGGATTGTTGATCATGGAATCAAGCATCTGGGTTGCGGTAATAACCGGCTTGTTGTGCCGGTTGCACTTTTCCGTAATCCGTTTCTGTGCCATCGGAATCTTTTCCGGCGGAAGCTGTACACCCAGGTCGCCTCGTGCAATCATGATACCGTGCGATATGGCGATGATTTCATCAATATTATCCAGGCCTTCCTGGTCTTCGATTTTTGAAATAACGCGGATAGGTGAGTCGAACTCGGCAAGAATATCAAGGATTTCCTGCACATCGGCGGCTTTGCGGATGAAGGATGCAGCAATGAAATCTACATTATTCTTTGCAGCAAAGATTATGTCTTCGCGATCTTTTTCGGTGATCGCCGGCAGGCTGGTCTTTATGCCGGGGACATTGACGTTCTTCTTGCTGCCCAGTTCTCCGCCGGCCCGAATAATGCACTGGATTTCGTTGCCGTTGGCTGATTCAACCTCAAGGTCGACAATTCCGTCGGCAATCAGAATATGAATGCCGGGTTTAACCTCTTCGGGCAGCTTTTTGTAGCTGATGCTCAGCAGCTCTTCGGTTCCTTCAACCTCATCGGTAGTCAGGGTAATTTTGTTGCCGTTTTTCAGGTTGATTTTTCCGCCGCCCTTAATCTGTCCGGTGCGGATTTCAGGTCCCTTGGTATCCAGCAGGATTGCTACAGGAGTTTTGGTTTCTTTGCTTGCCTGGCGTACCTTGGCGATTCGTTTCTGGTGTATCTCGTGTACATCGTGAGAGAAATTGAATCGGGCGACGTTCATACCGGCGCGCAGCATGCCCTTAATGGTCTCGACATCGTCGACGGCGGGGCCGATTGTGCAAACAATGCGAGTCTTTCGTAGCGTGTTCATCATCATCATAGGTCCTCTTGGGGTTATTTATATTCCACAGCTATGATACAGGTGATGGCTTTTTTATGAAAGCCCTCATTAAAAAAAACCATATCTTACACTTTGGTGCAAAAAAGAGGTCAGTCGTCATTATCCTGATTCGGGGTAAGCAGAAAGCGGAATTCATCCTGGCTTACCGTATCTTCATGTTCATCTTCCGGGGTATCGCCGGTTAATATCGCGTTGATATCGGCGCAGTTTCTTTCCTGCTCCAGTCGACATGCCTTTAACTTCACAAAGGCACTGCGTAATTGTTCGGAGAACTGAAATGCATCATCCAGAACCCCGTCGAGCAAATCAATAAACAGTGCCGTTGTCCGCTGGAGGTCACGTAAATGCTGATGACGGGTTATAAGGAACTGGCTGCTGCTGAGTGATTTGAACATCTGCAGCAGGCAGGAATCCAGAAACAGGATGTCCTCCAGTATCTTGTCTCGAAAATAATCGGAATCTATCTCGAGATTCATGCCCTTTTGCAAGGTCTTGATCAGGCTGTTAAGGAAGAAGATATTATCTTCGTAATTAATTCTATATCCCATTGTTACATCCTCTGGTGATAATGAACCGGCCTTGACAGCGGTGCCCCGCTATGATAGCGTCGCATGACCTCTTTACTGTCGTAACATATTTGTACCACCGACAGTCATAAAAGTCCAGAAGGAGGAACTATATGAGGGAATACGAGATTATGTGTGTGTACCGCCCTGAAGACGAGCTGTTTCAGCAGGGACGGGAAAACACCAAGGCAGAGCTGAACAAGCTCAATGTATCAATTACCAAAGAAGATGATATGGGTCAGCGGACTCTGGCGTATGAGATTGATCGCCAGACCCAGGGCCACTACTATCTCTTCGAATTTACTGCCGAACCCGCTGCCGCAAACAGTATTGATGATGTGCTTCGCTATCAGAATGAGCTTCTACGTCATCTGGTGGTGCGAAAGGGCGAGTAGTCTATGGCCGATATAAATACAGTTGTATTGGTCGGCAGGCTTGTGCGGGATGCCGAGCTGCGGGTAACCGCAGGCGGCCTTTCCATTTGCAAGTTTTCACTGGCTATTAACCGAAGAAGAAAGCAGGGCGATGCCTGGGTTGATGAAGCGAATTTCTTTGACGTTGTATTAATGGGGCGTCAGGGTGAGGCGATTCAGCAATACCTTACCAAAGGCAAGCAGGTAGGAATCCAGGGCGAACTCCGCCAGAACAGATGGCAGGATGAGGCCGGGAACAATCGAAGCAAAATCGAGATTTTCGCTACCAATGTTCAGCTGCTTGGCAGCGGGGGCGGCGGAGGCGGTTCCCGAGGAGATTCCGGCTCTCACGCGGGTTCATCCGGCGGATACTCTGATTATTCAGGTCCGTCTGCCGGGGGTTCCGGATTCGACGACGACGTACCGTTTTAAGCGGTGTCCCGTCATTTCAGCAAATACTACAATAGGAGATACTTTATATGAGTGATAGATACAACTCCAGTGATGACCAGAAAGACAGAGACAGCGGTTATCGAGATGACCGCGGACCTCGCAGCGGCGGCGCCGGCGGGCGCAGCGGCGGCGGGAAATTTTTCCGTCGCAAGGTAGACAAGATTAAAGCCCAGAATCTCAAGATCGATTACAAGCATCCCGAGATTCTTCGACGCTTTGTTACTGAGAAGGGCAAGATTCTTCCCCGCCGTATCACCGGCACCTCGGCAAAAAACCAGCGGCTGCTGGTCCGTGAAATCAAGCGGGCGCGTCAGCTGGCATTGCTGCCGATGGGTTGATCCTGCGGGATTAAAGGAATCAGACGGTAATGAGAGATCTGCAGTCGCGTAAACCGGGTACCCAGGCGACCTTAATGGGAGTAATCTCGGCGGTCCTGCATCAGACTGGGATTTTTCTCGCTTTTTTTGCGGTACCGGCTCAATACATAGCAGTCAAGCGCGGCCTGCAGTACTATGTGAATGCCGTCATGATCAGCCTGGGAGTTATCGCTCTCTGGAAGGGTTTTCAGATAATGAGCACAAGCGTGCCATACGGAGATTCCGTGCTGATTATGCTGGATTTGTTCCTGCCGGCAGCTGTGTTTCTCGGTCTGGGGGTGCTTAATTTCGCCGGGCGGGAGCGCATAAAGCCGGAATGGATACGTATAAGCCTGGGAAGTCTTGTTGCTGTAGTCGGTGTACTGCCGCTGCTGGTGTATGCACAGCAAAGTGCTTTCTTTGCTGCAGTCATCGAAGTTCAGTATGAGTTTTATCAGCAGCAGGGGATACTGCAGCAGACCACGCAGCAGGATCTTATGACCCAGCTTATGGCTGTTCTGTTTCGCGGCGTAGGCGGTATGATAACCGCTCTGCTGTCAATCAGTTATTATTTTGGATCTTCGCTCGCAGGTGATCGAACCCGTCTGCAGCGATTGTCGTTACCAAGGTTTACCCTTGCCGCCGCCGGTATCTGTATTATACTGATTCTGGTTGGTACGGCAGGAGTGATAGATGTGATAGCCTGGAATCTGGCGGCTATAGTATTCATACTGTATGCACTCGTTGGAATGGCTGTGATCAGCAGATATCTGGCACAAAGATTTCCCGGCGGACAGGGTCGCTACCTTGTACTGGCGGCACTGCTGATAATTATCTTTGTGCCCCTGGTAAATATTGTGGTTTTGCTCTGTCTGCCGGTGGCAGGTATTGCTGAAACCGTATTTGGAATACGTGAACGTTATTGGAATAAGGAGTGATGGATGAAGGTTATATTAAACGCCGACGTACCTCATCTCGGTGAAGAGGGCGATGTTAAGGATGTCAAGAGCGGCTATGCACGGAATTTTCTTATTCCGCGTAAGCTGGGTTTGCCTTATAATAACGCCAGCTTGGCTGTTATTGAGGGTAGAAGACAATTAATAGAAAAGCGCCGAGAAGATAAGCGTCGTGAAGCGCTGGGTATGAAGGAGCGTCTGGAGTCTACTCCATTGACGATCTCTATGACTACCGGTCGAAACGGCAAGCTGTTCGGATCAGTAAATGCTGCTACTATTGCCGGTGAACTGGCCAAACAGGGCATTGAAGTAGAGCGTAAAGCGATCGAGGTACCTGAAAACAGTATCAAGACCGTTGGTAACTTCAAGGTCGGTGTAAAACTCTATGGCGGCGAAACGGCTCAGTTGACTGTTTCGGTAACAAGTTCTCAGGTTGTCGCCGAGCAGGAAGAAAAAGCGCCGGCACCGTCGGAAGCAGCAGTACCCGCTGAAGAAACGGCTGAAGCTGAAACAGAATCAGAAGTGCCGGTTGAGTCGGTATCCGACGATGCTGTGCAGGATGTAAAGGAATCCGAAGAATCCGAACAGGATTCGACAGATGACGAATAGCGAAGACTATTCTCCTTCCCAGGGACGGATTCCTCCGCATAATAATGATGCGGAGATAGCCTGTCTGGGTGCTATGCTGCTTAATCCTCGAGAAACGGTGGACCGGGTTGTACAAAAAGTACGCCCGGCCGATTTTTATCGGCCGGCACACACCAGGATCTGTGAAGCTGCAATTTCTCTTTTCAATCGCAACGATGTCGTCGATCTGATCACCCTTACTGAAGAACTCCGCACCCGCGGGGAACTCGACATGGTCGGCGGACCGGCCTATCTGGCCATGCTCACCGATTCGGTACCGAGCAGCTCCAATGTCGATTACTACGCAGAGATAATCTATCAGGAAAGCATGCGGCGCAAGCTCATTACAATGGGCAGCGCGATCTCCGAGGTTGCCAGGGACCACGGGCGTAAAACCCGTGAAATCATCGAAGAGTTCGAGAAGCAGCTTTTCGAGATAGCGGAGAACCGGCAGACACAGGAATTCGAGCTCGCCGGGGATATCGTCAAGGTCGCAATCGATGAAATCGAGCGTCGCTATCGCTCCGAGAATCCATTTACCGGCGTTCCGTCCGGATTTAGCGACCTTGATAACATGTTGAGCGGTTTCCAGCCCTCGGAGTTCATTATCATCGGTGCCCGGCCTTCTATCGGTAAAACCTCGTTGGCGCTTTCCCTGGCAAACCGCATGGCCCTGCAGGAGAAGCGAAGAGTAGGCTTCTTTACCCTGGAGATGTCCAAGTATTCCATCATGCAGCGTATTATTTCCATGGAGGCACGGATAGATGCCTCGCGTATCCGTAAAGGTGCATTGCGGCCGGCTGATTTTCATGGGCTGTTCGATGCTGCCGACCGTATATTTAATTCCGAGATGTGGATCACCGATATCCCGAATATGCCGCTGCTGGATCTTCGTGCTCAGGCTCGTCGAATGAAAAAGCTGCATGACATAGAGATTATTTTTATTGATTATCTTACCCTCATTCGCCCTGAAAGACTGGATATGCCCAGACATGAGCAGATCGCCGAAATTTCCAGGTCCCTGAAGGCATTGGCTCGCGAGCTGGAAATTCCGGTGGTAGTATTGAGTCAGGTGAGTCGCGACAGCGAGGGAAAACGGCCGTCACTTGCTAATATACGTGAATCCGGTTCGATTGAACAGGATGCCGACGTTGTTATTTTTCTGCATCGCGAGCGGGATTCAACCATGGACGAGTCCAGCCAGCCGGTTATTCAAACCGAGTTAATTGTAGCCAAACAGCGTAACGGTCCTGTCGGTACGGTCCCGATTGCATTTGTACCGAAATATGCTAAATTTGAAGAGTGGTCCAACGCCGATTATTAACTGCAAATGGAGAAATCATGGGATTGAACGAAATCATTCAGCATGAAGACTTGGTTAACGAGTCCGAGCGCTTTGTTTTGGAGGAGCTTGAGATTCAGCTGGCAGAGGCGGAGAATCCCTGCCGAAGCAGCGAATGTGTGCTTGATATGGCCGCATATGCGCTGAACAAGGTGCGGCCCCGCTATAGGGTGAATCTGCTGGGGCGTCTCTTCAGCGCAGCGCAGGATTCGGCCTATCAGTCCGAGGTCCGAAATGCAGTACGGGAAGCAATCCGTGTTGTCAGTGAAAACCCTCCGCGTGCGTAAAATTGCTGTTAAAACGGAACCCTCACCCGGTACATCTCTATGAGCTCTTTCGGAGCTCTGGGGCTTAGCGGCAGACTCAGGCCGACACCCGGATCAAAGTCATCCGAGGACAGGAACCCGCCTAGAGGAGAAATGAACACCCAGTTGCCGTTTTCCAATACCGCCAGGGTCCCAATATAGACCCCATTGCCTGCTTGCCAGAAGCTCACCGTGCCGTTGTTATTAGCTGCCCAGACAAGATCTCCAGTGCCGGAAACAGTTCGCGGAATATACGCCGTAGCCTGCATCTGTATCATACGCGAACCATTCCAGTACGATAATCTGCTGCGGCCCAGGCTTGAATACAGCCGGTTTCGCTGGGAGTCAAAGAATATCTCTGCAGATAGATCTTCTCCCTCGAAGCGGTCGATTATTCGTGATCGTTCCAGTGAGTTGCCCGGGTGTACTCGCAGTACCGTTTCTGTGGTATCCGCCTGTCTTCCCTCTACCAGACTTAATGTATACAGGAGGTTTCTGTTTGGGTCGTATTCCATCGCAAAGATTAGAATAGCATCATCATCTATTGGAACGGTTTCCATGGTATCGGGGTCAATACGGAGAAGGGGTGACTGGAAGCCGGATGTGCGGCTTTTGCCGGCTATCACATGTTCGCCGACCTGTTGTACCGTCTGAATATCAACGTTTCTGAAACTGAATGTATTGGCAAAATCCTCGATTGAAACCTGGTGAATGTTGCCTTGCAGCGTGAGCAGCGTAAGAACGTCCTGGTTCAGATGCGCATCGGCTACAGGATTGTCTATCTCAATTGGAGTAGAAAGATAGGTGTCGGTCAAAGGGTGCCATTCGTACACCGTCATATCTCTTGAATGGTCGGTGGGGTAGAGTATGGCCCGTTCGTTATCAATGGATGTGATCCCGAATTCAGTGGAGTTCGGCGGATTGCTGATGCGCTCCGTTACTTCGTTCACGTGTATACCCCTGGAAAGTGATCGTGAGAAGATATCGGAAATAATGGAGACAGTACCTTGCTCGGTACTGAAGTGCAGCTGCTGTCCGGTAAGGGTCAGGCTTCGGACCGGCTGCAGATCCGCCGCCTGGAACAGGAAGTGAAGATCCGAATCCCGGTGATGCCAGCGTAATTTATGATCTCTTCCTGCAGTAAGCACGGCACGGTTATGGTATGCAGCACGTTGGATGGTCGAAGGCAGATCAGGAGGCCGGGTTTCCGCAGCTATCAATCTGGTTCCCTCGAAACTGTACTCGGCATACGGATTATCAGCATTCTGCTGTTTGATAAGACCGATCGTTGAGGATTCGCTGTCGACGATAATTGATTTGATATCCGGGGTTTCGGCGCGTGCTGCAACATCGCCGTTGACAACATCAATTACTAATATCTGGCCGGGTCTTGTGCCGACCACAAAACGGGTTCCCAGCATTTTTAAATTGCTCAGGTTGGACACAGTGGATGCGCGTGAAAGCTCCCTGCCCTGCGTTACGCTGTAGTAAGACAGCTCGCCGGTTGTAGCCTGATACGTCATGATATTGGCCTCTGTTCGCGAGAAGGTGAAAAAGGTCTTTATTCCGCCGACGGAACGGAGGTAATTCAGTCGTCTGCCGGTTCGTGCATTATGTATGGATATACTGTCCCATCGAGGCAGAGAGTATGCCAGATAGCTTCCCTGGGGTGAGAAATCCATATGAATCGGATTATCGTCAATCTGTATCCGGTACCCGTGCCTGCCGGTGTTCAGGTTGAGACTGGAAATCTCATAGTCACCATTCGGCTGACGGACCAGGATGGCCACGACTGGATCAGTGGGATGTGGAATAGCCTGTTCTACAGATCCATTGGTTACCTGGAATACCCGTTGTGTTTTCAGCTTCCCCGGAACCCAGGTGCGTACCGTGCCGTCCCGTGAGGTGCTGACGTACACCTCTGCCGTTTCCTGATAAAATATGGAGGTGATAGCTGCTGTATGGTTGGTATTCAATACCAGTTCGACCCCCCAGCCGGTTAACGGCGTACATACGAGACCGGCAACACAGCAGCAGCGGAACAAGAAACGGCGTAGAGTTTTCATAGACATCACCCCTGAAATAAGAATAGAAGATCGCTGGTTACTGCAAATGCGATCAGCAGCAATACAATAATAGCCCCGATATTCTGGTAGCGGGCAACAAAGCGCGGTTTAACGGGTTTTGGGGATATTCGTTCGTATATGGTTAGCATGATCTGGCCCCCGTCGAGTGCCGGAATAGGAAGCATGTTCATGAATGCCAGTATGACCGAGATTAATCCGAGGAACTGCAGCACCGCAACTGCGCCCGATGCTAATCCCTGGGCAAAGCTGCGGGTAGCCACCTCGCCTACCATATGGGTAATCTGGATTGGTCCCGAAACGGCCTGGGTTACCTGGACGCCGCTGAACAGTATTTGCAGGCCGCGCGCAGCCAGGATTACCGTGTCATAGGTTTCCGCCACAGCAAGGCCCAATCTGCCGCCCGGACCGGCGGACGGACTTCCGGCAGTAACAGTTTTCCAGGGGAGGCTCAGCTGTTGAGGATCGGAAGGAAGCCGGGATATCGAGATGCTGATTGACCGGCCATTGCGTTCAAGCTCGATAGAAACCGGCAGATCGCTTTCTGCAATTCCGCGCATATACTGTTCGAACTGTACGGCATGGTCGATCTCCGATGAATTGATTTTTGTAATGCGGTCGCCGGGTTCAATCGAAGTAGCGGACCAGAACTCCGGCAGGGGTCGATCGCTGATTACCGGCTGGATATAGGGATAGATGCCGATTCTGCCGATTCCTGTTTCAGGCGCAAGCTCGGGAGTTACCTCGGTAGTCCGGGGCCGGTCATCTCGCATATATTCAACGGTGAGGGTGCGTCCGGCACTTGTGCTGATTTCCCTGCGAATATCCTCGAAGCTGTTCACCTCGGTCGAATTTATTCCGGTTATATAATCGCCGTCTGCCAAGCCTGCCTGGGCTGCCGGGCTGTCATCCTGCGATGCCACAACAATCCGGTTGGGGTATGTTTCATAACTGAAACCGATGCTGAACACAATATAAAAGAAGATTGCAGCTGTAATAACATTTACCGCCGGTCCGGCGGCCAGAATAATGATTCTTTTCCACCATGCGGCGGCATAAAAACTTCCCGGATCCTTGGGAATTTCATCCTTGTTATCCTCGATAGCCTTCTGAAGGGTCTCGGAGCCTTTCATTTTGCAGTAACCCCCGAGGGGTATTGCGGACAGCCGGTATTCTGTGCCCTTACGGGTAGTGGTCAGCAATACCGGACCCCAGCCGACTGAAAAGGCCTCAACCTCAACACCGCTTAGCCGTGCCGCAATAAAGTGACCCCATTCATGGATTATTACGAGGAATCCCAGTCCGATTAAACCGAGAAAGATATTAAGTAACATTACACCCCCTGAAGGAATAGGTACCCGTAGTAGAAAAATGGAGCGGCAAAGGCCAGGGAATCGACGCTGTCCAGCAATCCGCCTCTGCCGGGAATTATACTCCCGCTGTCCTTTTGGGCGGCCGACCGCTTGATTGCCGATTCGGCAAGATCACCAATAATGGTAATGATACTTATAAGCAAGCCGAACAGCATTGCTGCTATCGGACCCTTTGGAAGCAGTCCGGGAAACATGATGGACGCAAGAATCATCACCAGCATGCCGGCTAACAGTCCGAAAATGAATCCGGCAAGACTCTTGTTGGGGCTTATTGGTAGTATTTTGCTGTTTCCCTTGCCGAACAGCATGCCGCCGGCATAAGCGGTTGAATCATTCAGGAATACTGTAATCACAAATAATATAAGCAGATGCGAAGGCATCGGCAGGGTTGCAATGCGAATTATGTAGGCAATGAAAATTCCCGGGTAAAAAAGCAGTAGAATGTGTGTGGATACAAAGCCCTTTATATGAGGAAATGATTTTTCATCCCTTCGAAATGCCTGGAGTCCGAGAATAATCGCGATAACCAGGACGCTTGCTCCTACTGCAGAATCAACTGGAATGAAGTTCATTCCTTCGAGGTACCACAGTACCGGGTATATTCCGCCGAGTAACGGGGTGAACACGCGGCTGCCTGGATATACAGTAATTTCAGGTTCGAATAATGATGCCAGTTCCATTGTTGCGATGCAGCTTACCAGGACTACCGCAATCGCCGTCGCAAAATGGTTTGCCTGCGGGAATAAAACCAGTAATGCGAATATGGCTGGAATGCCTGTAAAGAAAACCAGAAGTCGGTTTCTGATGTTACGTTGTTTTTTATTCATCTGCTCCCCCAAACCGGCGGGTTCTCCTTTGAAATTCCTGAACGGCGGCGGCAAGGTCGTCCCCGGTAAAGTCCGGCCATAGTTTATCGGAAAAGAGCAACTCACTGTATGCACTCTCCCACAACAGAAAATTGCTGAGGCGGCATTCCCCACCGGTGCGGATGATTAAATCCGGATCAGGCAGCAAGGCCGTATCCAGATGTGACTGGATGTCCTTTTCGGTAATCGGATTCAGCTCAAAATTACGGTCTGGTTGAGAGGAAAGAACCCTGTTCATGGATCGGATTATCTCGTCTCGTCCGCCGTAGTTCAATGCAAGATTCACTGTAATTCCGTCGAATTCCCTGGTGTCCGCTACTACACTCCGTATATCCTCGTTGATCTCATCCGGGAGAGCGGCGGGGTTCCCGCTGTGAACAATGCGGATGCTGTTCTCACGGTAGAAGTCCAGTTCCTTGCGAATGTAGGTATGAATGAGATTGATCAGGAAGGAAACCTCTTTTTGGGCACGTTTCCAGTTTTCTGTGGAGAATGCATACAGGGTAATGTACTGAATTCCGAGGGTTCGGGCGGTTTTGATGATACGCTTGGCGGTTTTCAAGCCCTCCTGATGCCCGGCTGTACGGGGCATCAGGCGCTTTTTTGCCCATCGCCCGTTTCCGTCCATAATAATGCCGATATGTTTGGGAAGGGCGCTCTCTTTCATTCTAAATCTCGAGTATTTCTTGTTCTTTTGTTTCCAGAAGCTGGGTAGCCTGTCTGGTGTAGCTGTCGGTAAGCTTCTGTACCTCGTCCTGCAGCCGCTTTTCCTCATCTTCGCTTATCTCGCCGTCTTTTTCCTGCTGCTTCAGCTCATCGTTCGCGTCACGACGGATGTTTCGAATAGCTATCTTCGCCTGTTCAGCCTGCTGCTTGGCATTTCTGACGATTTCCTTGCGGCGTTCTTCAGTCAGCGGCGGGATGTTTATCCTGATTACCTTGCCATCATTATTCGGGTTAAGCGAGAGGTCGGACTTCTGAATCGCTTTTTCAATATCCCCGAGCGATGATTTGTCCCAGGGTTGAATGACGACCAGCCGGGCTTCGGGTGTGCTGACCGTGGCCAGTTGATTGAGCGGGGTAGGGGAGCCGTAATAATCTACGGTAATCTTGTCAAATAACGCCGTAGAAGCTCTTCCGGTGCGTATTGCAGCGAATTCATCCTCCAGCGCCTTGATAGATTTCTTCATGCGTGCTTCGGCATCTTTGATACTCATGCTTCCTCCGTATTCTATACGTGAGTAAAAACCATGCGGATTTCCCGCATGGTTTTTCTACCTTATGCTATTCCTGACCTACAGTATAAACCGTGTAGTCCACCAGTTTAAGCGATGCTCCTGCCTCTTTTCCAACCTCGGAAATGATCTGGCTTACGCTCTTCTTGTCTTCTTTCACGAAGCCCTGCTCGGTAAAGCAGATTTCGGCAAGATGCTTCTTCATCTTTCCCTGTACTATTCCCTGGAGAACCTTTTCGGGTTTCCCAAGATTCTCGGCTTGTTTCAGGAAAATGCCTTTTTGCTCTTCCAGGTAGCTTTCTTCCACGTTTTCCGGGCTAAGGTAAAGCGGCTTGAAAGCGGCTGCATGCAATGCAAGGTTAAAACCCAGCTCCTTCACAGCAGTGCTCGCAAGGGCTTCGGGTTTGTCTGCCTGGAGTTTTACCAGTACCCCTATGTTTCCATCGCCATGAATATATGCTACGGCCATTTCATTTGGATTCAGCTCCATTCGGGAGAAACGCTTTGCGGTTATATTCTCCTTAATGGTGGATACAGCCTGGGCAGTAGTATCGACTACCTCGCTGCTCTCTGTGGTAAGTCCTTTGACCACCATCGCTTCAACCAGATCCTGACCCATTTTTATAAAGGTTTCATTGCGCGCAACAAAGTCGGTTTCACTTGCCAGTTCCAGGATGCCTGCGGCTTCCGGGGTCACATGAGTGAATACACGCCCTTCATTCGTTGCTCGTCCTTCCCGTTTTGCAGCAGCGGCAAGTCCCATTTCCTTGAGAATTTTTTCAGCTTTCGCAAAATCCCCGGCAGCCTCGTTCAGCGCCTTTTTGCAATCCATCATTCCAGCCCCGGTTTTTTCCCGGAGCGCTTTTACATCAGCAGCAGTTATTGCCACGGTTAACTCCTTGTTTCAGATAAATAATATAATCTACTCTTCGCTGTATAGCTCATCGGTGGTGATGCCTGCTTCTTCTGCAACTGCTTCCTCGCGGGTCTTCTCCATCTTCAGCTCCGGCTTGTCTTCCGGCTTGTAGTCGGAGTAGTCTTCGGTCAGAAAACCCTCATCTTCAGTAGTTTCCTCGCTTTCGGCTGCAACGCTTTCTGCTACGGGTGCGGTCTCTACTTCTTCAGACTCTGCGGCAGGTTCATACTCAGCAGTCTCTGCCTCAGCCGACCCTTCGTCTTCATCCTGCAGGCTGTCGATGATTTCCAGGCCGATTTCGTTTTCCGCCTCGGTTACAGCTTGACCGATAATCTCGGTAAACAGACTGATAGCACGAATTGCATCGTCGTTGCCGGGAATCGGAAAATCGATACCTTCCGGGTTACAGTTGGTGTCGACAACAGCGACAATCGGAATGCCCATTCGCTTGGCTTCTGCAACCGCAATCGCTTCTTTTTTGGTATCTACAATAAACACGATACCGGGCAGATCCTTCATTTCCTTAATGCCGCCAAGGTTTTTCTCCAGTCGAGCCTTTTCCTTGTTCAGCTTGGCAACCTCTTTCTTCGAGAGGCTTTCGAAGGTGCCGTCGATTTCCATCTTTTCCAGTTTCTTCAGGCGCTGAAGTGACTGTTTGATGGTGGAAAAGTTTGTCAGCATACCACCCAGCCAACGCTGGTTGACATAGTACATGCCGCAGTTAATAGCTTCGCGTTCGATAGCCTGCTGCGCCTGTTTCTTGGTGCCGACGAACAGTACGCCCTTTTTGTCCAGAACTGTACCTCGAACCGCTTCGTATGCGGCTTTAATGGATGCAATGGTTTTCTGCAGGTCGATAATGTGAATGCCGTTGCGTTCTGCAAATATGAACCGCTTCATGCGCGGATCCCAGCGCTTGGTCTGGTGCCCAAAATGTACACCTGATTCAAGCAGGTTTTTCATGGTCACTACTGCCATGTGTCCTCCTCGGATTCCGACTGATTACAGTCGGGCCTTCTCTATTTCTCGATTCACATAAAAGGAATCGGAAGATTTTGTCTCTTATCGGCGCACTACGTTGCCGAGACAATTTGCCATACAATGCCATAGATCCGGTGGATGGGCAAGCCCACTACCGTCGGGTAGGCGCCGCTTATTCCCTCTATCAAACCCCCGCCGATCCCCTGTATACGGTAACCCCCGGCCGCGCCTTCCCATTCCCGGGTGTCCAGATAGTGATTGATTTGCGCGGTGGATAACGTGCTCATATGCACATCGGCTGCATCATAAAGGACAATCTCTTTCTCGTGATCGTCCATGCCGGTCTCGCGGTTCAGCCGGATAATGCATACCCCGGTAAAAACCGTGTGGACATTTCCCGAAAGAGCCTGCAGGTATTCGTATGCCTGCTCGCGGGCAGACGGTTTTCCCATCACTCTGCCGGAATGCACGACAATCGTATC